>DGDP01000044.1 GCA_002385485.1 Acetomicrobium sp. UBA3949
TCCTACAAAAACTTGACGCGGTCTGAGGAAGATCGCCTGTTGACTTAATAATGGATATTATCTTATAATATAACTAGCTCATCTACCAAGGGTAGAAGGAGTTGGGTCGGCGTTAGGCGCCGACCTTTTATTTATATCCACATATTTTATTCTCATATTTTTTTATTAACTTAGTTTTTTGATGGTTATACTCGATCCAATAAGCAGTTAATAAGTACAGCCGTTTATTACATTTTTTTAAGATGACTACAAAGTCACCTTTTTCGAAAAAAAATATGTATGAATGTCCTTACTCGCCTCTTCGTAGTCCCAAACCAAGATTTCAGGCGCTAAGAAATTATCTATTATAGGTTTTATCCATGGTAATCTTTCACTTCTTCGTAAATCTGGCAATCGTTGTTTTGCTTTTTTATCATCTCGGGTAGTCAAATGCCAAAAAATTTTTTCCTTTCCATCTTCCATTTCAGGGAAGATAAAGACTTTCTTGCCGCAAAACAATGGTTTGGATAAAATAAAATCATTCCTAAAAATCTGATAGAGCTCATAATAGGTTTTTCCTGTCCAAGGGCCAACTGGATGCATTTTAGGAAGCCAACAGGGAAAATTCATATTTATTTCTCCTGTGGCGTGAAAAGGAAAATATTAAATTTTTCCTCTTCAATAGATGTCTGATAAAGTAATTCTCGCCCTAAATATTGTTCAATATAATTGATCATTGCGAGTTTTGCTTTATTTCCATATAGCCCCCTGATACGATATGAAACAGCTCCAAGGAGCAAGTCACACAATTGCATGAGATGTGATTCTTCCGATCTAATACTTTGTAATTGTCGAATCATTTTATTAGAAAAATCGTGCTTATCATTACATAAGATTTCTTTCAACACTTTCAGCTTCGTCCCACTGCGTGAATCTTTTATGTCCAAATATATATTGTACTGTTGTTTTGGAGATAGAATTTTTTCTAGTAAAAGAAAGTACATCTTATAGTAAAAATCATCATGAGACCCTCTGTTGAACTTTTGGTGATTTAACATATCTTTATGTAGAACAACAACGCTTCGAAAATAAATGTTGTCCTCTTTTAAAAAAAAATTAGTTACATCTAAATAAAATTGCTGCTTCGCAGGAGAAACTTTGTTCCATTTCATTTCACCTGTTGTGTGGTACTGAATTTTTAGCGCTTCAATCTTTGAGGACAAACATTCAACATAATCTTTCGGACACCATAAAGCACCAAACAACATAATCTTCTGTCTATCATTTTCTAAATGACAAGATTCGTCACAATAAATATTTATCATTTCCTATTTCCTATTTCCTTTCCTTCTTTGTCATTGCCCCAATTCGTTTCTCTATGCCTGTTTTCCTCGGTTATTTTAGATACCAAATCCTCTAAGCTGTATTTATGAGCAGGATAAAGCACAACGCGATCCTTCTCAAGCGAAATCCCAAGAGCGTACCTCACTTTAAGTTCCATAGCATCCATTAGATATTTTGACAACCGCATCCCAACGTTGTTACCCCACTTTGAGAGGCGAACTGAAGTTGTCATGCTCTCATCCCCTCCTTTTTATGATATGTATCGATCACCAGCAAAATACATTATAACTTATATCGATCACGATCGCGATAAGCCTGGTGCAACCGTGATATTTCGACTTTGCAATGCACGTCTCTGCGTTGTTTGATGGCTTGATGTTAGACTTGCACACAAACGTTTATATTATATAAACATTCTTTTTAAAAGCTTATTTTAGCAGAAATGCCTATTTACGTTTTATAAAAGAACGAATATATGTTAAAATCGTTCTATCACAAAACGAATTGAGGTATAACAATGACCCTGCAGGAGCTAATACAAAAGTTACAGGAGATACAAAGCCGCCTTGTTTTAAACTTGCCTGAGCGTCTGCGACCGCATTTCGACGCCCTTGACTTATCGCCGAGGGGGCTGCTTATAATGGGTCCCAGAGGTGTTGGAAAGACTACGTTGGTCCTGTCAAGGTCAAAAGGGATGCTTTACATCCCTGCAGATAACCCGCTTGTAGCGCCATTTCCATTATGGGATATTGCCGAGGCGGCCTTTGGTGCCGGCTACAACGGAATCATCGTAGACGAGGCGCACTACGCCCGCGAATGGCCAGTACACTTAAAGGCACTTTACGACGCCTTTCCGGGCAGAAATATCTGGGCCACCGACAGCAGCAGCGCATCGCCTGAAAGCGGTATATCCGACTTATCTCGAAGGTTCGTCAAAATAAAGATACCGCTCCTCTCGTTCAGGGAATTCATTGCTCTAAAAAGCGATCGCCTTTTTCCGGCGATCGACCCATCCAACCCCGACATGTCTGCCGTACGAGACGTAATAAACGCCATAAACCCCCTGGCGGCCTTTGATGAATACCTGCGCCAGGGGCTTCGGCCGTTTTTCCTTGAGGGTCATTATGCCGAAAGAGCAAAAAACGTGCTGGATAAGATGCTGTTTTCGGATGTGCCTTTCTGGACGCCTCAGATTGCAGAAAATCACCTGCGGCTCATGCAGGCGATAGTTGGCCACCTTGCCATATCTGTCATTCCCGTGATAAGTGTGGAGTCGCTTAAGCGCGAATGGGGCGTCAGCAAGACAAAACTTTACGATCTAATTGAAGTGATGGAGCGTATATGCCTAATTCGCGTGGTCAAAAGAAAGGCCACAGTTGCCAAGACCCACTTAAGAGGAGCAAGGCTCTTTTTCTACGACCCGTCGACATACTACGTCTTGAACGGAAACACGGCAAACGTACAGGAGGCCTTCGTCGCCTGCGCATTTGAGGAGGCAAGCAGGGAAATTTATGCCTCAGACGACGAAAAAACCTGCGACCTTGTGGTAAACGGAGTCACCCTTGAAGTTGGCGGTAAGAGTAAAAAACTCAAGGGCGCTGATTTCGTAGTCAGGGACGGATTGGATGTTCCCTTGTCCGGCGTAATTCCAATGTGGCTGCTCGGGATGATGTACTAATTAAAAACAGCCGCTAATTTTTTAGAAAGTGCCGACTATTTTTGTTTTCATTAAGGTATGAGGTGTGCATAAATGTCTGTATTGACTGCTTTCGTGGAAACAGCTATGCATGAGGCGGGGTACAAAATGCTCGAGGATGGCACGTTTTTTGGGGAAATTCCTTCCTGCCCCGGCGTGTGGGCAAACGAAAAGACCTTGGAATTGTGCCGTGACGTGCTAATGTAATGGAGGTCTTTGAAGAATAGCTTATTTTAAAACTTCGAGACGGGGATTTTCTTCCCAAAATCGGCGGAATCGACCTTAACGCAATAGCAAGCAAAGCATGAACCACATAAACAGACGCGAACTGATCAAACGTTTGAAGACATTAGGTTTTACCGGTTCATATTCCGGGGGACGTCATTCATTTATGAGGCACGGTACATTGAAGTTAAAAGTACCAAACCCCATGTTGGGAATATCAGTATTCCGCTCTTTAAAGAGATTTTAATACAGGCGGGCATTTCTAAAGATGAGTGTAATAATACAGAATAACATTAACCTGCTGAATTAAAATTCAAGATTAAAGATCCGACCCCTAAATCCCGACATGAAATGACAATAAAATAATAACCTTAAAGTTTTAAGAATTCATCAACAGAAATGCCGACCTGGCGCAAGATGTTCTTCAAAGTTCCTCGCTTCAACTCTTTATGATCCGGTATAGTTACGGTCATTTTAGAGGGCTTCTCTCTGGGCAATACATGTGACTTCCCGATTGCCTAACGAAG
>DGDP01000033.1 GCA_002385485.1 Acetomicrobium sp. UBA3949
GTACAATTACTTCCAGCACATGACCTACACGGGGAAGCGATCTCCCTTTTTTGTGAACATCAAATTTGCTGCAGACAAAGACGGCAAAATCCTTGCCATGGAGACTGACTATGCTGTAGATCACGGACCTTACTCGGAGTTCGGGGATTTGCTTACGCTCAGAGGCGCACAGTTCATGGGAGCCGGTTACAACATCCCTAACATTAGGGGCATAGGACGAACGGTCTGCACCAACCACGTCTGGGGTTCTCCCTTTAGGGCTTACGGCTCTCCGCAATCACTTTACTCTTCCGAGCTGCTCATTGACGAGCTGGCTGAGAAGATCGGCATGGATCCCTGGGAGATACGCTACAAAAATTGCTATCGTCCGGGCTCCACAAACCCGAGCGGTCAGGAACCCGAAGTCTTCAGCTATCCTGAGATGCTTGAAGCCATCAAGCCAAGGTACGAGGAGGCAAAAGAAAGGGCTAAGAGGGAATCCACCGATAAGATCAAGAAGGGTGTTGGCCTTTCAATGGCCGTTTACGGCTGCGGGATTGACGGTCCGGATAGTTCCGAGGTATGGGTAGTCCTGAATCCCGACGATACCGTCACAGTCGTAGCCGCCTGGGAGGACCACGGCCAAGGTGCCGACATGGGCATGGTAGGGACCGCACATGAAGCGCTGCGTCCAATGGGCATCACGCCTGACAGAATACGCTTCACCTGGCCCGATACGTCTAAAACCCCCAACTCGGGACCTTCCGGCGGATCACGCCAGCAGGTGTTGACCGGCAGCGCCATCAAAATCGCCTGTTCCGAAATGCTCAAGTCTCTAAGAAAGCCCGATGGGACATACATGAACTACGCCGAAGCCGTCAGTGCCGGCAAACCGCTGAAGTACATTGGCCAATATACCGTTCCAGGCGTGCCCTGCGACGAAAAAGGACAGGGAAGGCCCTTCGTAGTTTATATGTATGGAGTCTTTCTTGCCGAGGTTTCAGTTAATACCGAAACAGGCAAGGTCGCTGTGGACAAGATGACCCTGATGGCTGATATAGGAAAAGTCAATAACCGCCTCGTGACCGACGGCCAGTTGTACGGAGGCATAGCTCAGGGGATCGGCCTTGCACTTTCGGAGGATTTCGAGGACATCGAGAAACACTCCTCTCTCGTCGGAGGGGGATTCCCCTACATCAAGGATATCCCCGACAACATAGAAATAGTTTACTTCGAAAACTATCCCCGCGAGTTTGGCCCCTTTGGCGCTGCTGGAGTAGGAGAGCTGCCTCTTTCCAGCCCGCACGCCGCCATTGGAAACGCGATTTACCATGCCTGTGGGGTGAGGGTTCACCGTCTGCCCGCTACGCCCGAAAAGATACTTGCCGGCCTCAGAGGAGAACGCGTCTAGGTAAAATGCCCAATAACGCCTGCCCT
The DNA here is from genome assembly GCA_002385485.1 of Acetomicrobium sp. UBA3949. Taxonomy (GTDB): domain Bacteria; phylum Synergistota; class Synergistia; order Synergistales; family Acetomicrobiaceae; genus Acetomicrobium. The sequence continues at coordinate 1,417 of DGDP01000033.1, forward strand.
TGACTGTTTAAAGTCAGGGCGGGCGTTAAGATAATGACATGTACGCTTTTACGAATTCCCCGAAAGCCACAATTTCAGGGCAAACCACGGTTATATGAGCTCATTGTAAGATTCTGGGGAGGAAATATTCATGGAGCGCTATAAACTCGATGATTTTGAGCAACGCTGCATTCAAGATGAACTTCCTTACTGTCAGGCGGCATGTCCTCTAAAGGTAGACGTGAGGGCCTTTTGCGGGGCCATGGCGCAAAAACGCTTCGATGCAGCAAGAAAAATCCTGGCAAGGTCAATGCCACTGCCGGACATTATCGGCCGCATCTGTGACCACCCCTGCCAGGATGCCTGCATCCTGGCTCAAAAGGGCGGCGCCATTTCCATAGGAAAGCTTGAAAGGGCTTGCCTTGAAAACTCAAAGGAAATGGGGATGATACTGCGCCTACCTTCAAAGAAGTTGTCCGCGACCGTTTACGGAGCGGGTCTTTCTTCGTTGTCTTGCGCCATTGAACTGGCAAAAAAAGGCTACCAGGTAAGTATGGTCTTTGACGGCGAGATCCCGGGCGGCAGGCTTTTGATGTTTCCGCAAGAAGTTTTACCCCAAGAAGTACTCGTCACTACCTGGCAGAACCTGCAGCGAATGGGTGTAACGCGGTCATTTGAAAAAGATCCAATCAGCTACGGTTTAAAAGAAGGAAGCGCCCTATACGTTGGCGTCGATGATCCCGAATGGACTCATCTCGTCGATGCAAATGATGTAGATCCCTTCACCTATCAAACTTCGACCAAGGGCTTTTTCGCCGGAGGCTACCCTCGAAGCGACATGCCTTCACCCATATGGGAGTCGGCTGATGGCAAGCGCGCCGCCAACTCCATCGACCGTTATTTTCAGGGCGCGTCGCTGATGTCGGGAAGAGAAAAGGAATTCTCGCTCGAGACGAAGCTTTACACTCTACTTGAAGGCGTTCCAACTCTTTCTCCAAAAGATGATCCGATAGAAGAAGCCAAACGCTGCATTCGGTGCGAATGCCGCTACTGCGTACGCGAGTGTGTCTTTCTTGAAAAGTACAAGGGATATCCCAAGATCTACGCCCGGCAGATCTATAACAATTTCGCCATAGTCAGGGGCTCTCACAGCGCCAATAAAATGATAAATTCCTGTTCGCTTTGCGGCCTTTGCGAGGTCCTTTGCCCCAACGATTTTTCCATGGCCGATTTGTGTCGCTTTGCGCGGGAACAAATGGTGGAGCGAAAGATCATGCCTCCTTCAGTCCACGAGTTTGCTCTCCTTGACATGGAACACGCCAACTCTCCAAGGTCATCCGGATTTAGAAGCGGAGCAAAGACCACTGAGGCCGTTTTCTTTCCCGGTTGCCAATTGGCCGGAGCGATGCCCGATCAGACCGAAAGGGTCGCAAACTTCCTCGGCGAGATGTTTGATGGCAAGATGGGCATTTTGCTTGGATGCTGCGGTGCGCCTGCATGGTGGGCCAGCAGGCAAGACAAGGTTGAAGAAGTCATCAAAAGCATAGAAAAAACTATTGAATCGTTGGGAAACCCAACGCTGATCATGGCCTGTTCGTCCTGTAATGAGGTGTTTAAAAACTTCATACCCAAGGTGTCGAGGGTCTCTTTATGGCAGGTGTTGCTCGAAAGGGGGATACCTGAAGCAAAGCCTGCTGCGGAAACGCTTGCTCTTCATGACCCTTGCACGACCCGCCACGAACCGGAGTGGAGAGAGTCGGTTCGAAAGATACTGCGAATCCTGGGGCAACCCTACGAAGAGCTCCTCTTCGGGGGCGAAACCACGCGTTGCTGCGGTTACGGAGGCCTCCAGCTCATGGCCGACCCAGACCTTGCACATGAAGGCGTCTTGCGCAGGCTCAAGGAAAGCGAAAACGACTTTCTGACCTATTGTGCCATGTGCCGTGAAAGCCTTTCGGGGTCTGGGAAAACGGTCTTTCATCTGTTAGACATTCTCTTTCCTCCATCCGCAGGAAAGGTGCGTTTAGGTTATTCCAAACGACAACAAAACAGGGAATTGCTTCGCGTTAAACTCCTTGGTCCTTGCGACCTACCTCCGGAACCGTGGGATGACTTGCCCATATCCGTCTCCGATGCGGTGCGCGAAAAACTCGAAGATCGTCACATCTTGGACAGCGATATCAAACAAACCCTGTGGGAAGCTTCTTCGACGGGAAGGTATCTCATCTCTCCCGACGGCACCAGGCTTGCCTCTTCAAGGATAGGAAACGTCACTTTTTGGGTGGAATACCGCGAAGATAATCAGTCTTTTGCGATCATCAACGCCTGGAGCCACAGGATGGTCATGGAGCTGATGTCATGAACAAGAAAACCGGTCTAGGATTTCACGGAGAAACAAGCTGGAGATGCAGCTGCGGCGGTGAGCTCGCCCCGCACAAGGTCGCAGCGTTTTATCTTGGCAACCGCTTTGAAATAGAGCTTCCCGCCTGTTCTCAATGTGGTTTTATTCTTGTACCTGAATCTCTTGCAGTGGGCAAAATGCTCGAGGTGGAAAAGATATTGGAGGACAAATAATGTCTTTGCCCTACGAAAACCCAAAATGGCGCGAGGTCATGGGCGAGGCACTCCATCCGGGAGGAGAAGCACTTTCAAGGAGGTTGATACGCTTATGTGACTTTCCTCCAGGGGCCCGCATTCTTGATGCTGGTTGCGGTATGGGTGCGACCTTAGGACTTCTCGTCGAAGAGGGTTTCGATGCCCTTGGATTGGACAGGTCTGACGATTTGCTCGCGGAAGCAGAGCGCAGGGGTCAGGTCGTGAAGGCCGATTTATGTCAGATGCCCTTCGAAGACGGCAGTTTTGACGGAGCGATATGTGAATGCGTCCTTTCGCAGCAAAAGGAGCTCTCGCCAGCCTTGTCAGAGCTTGCAAGGGTATTAAAAGAAGGAGGAATTTTGGGGGTGACCGACATCTTTGCCCTCAATCGCAGTTATGACCGCCAGGGTTGGGACGGTTCATGTGCTAGCGGAGCCAGGTCCGTTCTTGAAATGAACGAAGCATTCAGAATCCATGGATTTGAAGCGTTTTTCTTTGAAGCTTACCCCAGATTGCTTCGGGAATGTACCGCCCAACTGGTTTGGGCAGGCGTCATCGAAGCACCCCTAAATATGTGTTGTAATTTAAGTTACGGCCTATGGCTATGCCAGAAGGTAGGCGATGAAATTACGATAAAAAACGTAAATGAGCGATGACGAGGAAAAAGCGACGGGTTAATCAAAGAGTCTAACCAGAGAGATTGAGGGAGGGAGAAGTTAATGGAAGACCTCAAGACTGTAGTCATGCAATGGGGGCAGGAAGGATTTTGCTGTTCGCAGGTCATGATATTGGCTGGATTGGCACTTACTGGAAAAGAAAACGAGGATCTAACTGCAGCGATGAACGGTCTTTGCAGGGGCACATTTTCTCCTGGCTGCACCTGCGGGGCATTGACCGGCGCTTGTTGCCTTTTAGGGTTTTATGCCGGCAAAGGAGCGCCGTGGGAAGAAAAAGATCCGAGACTGCCCGAGATGATCGGCCAGCTTCACGAATGGTTTCAAGAAAAATGGGGAGAGGGCGGGCTCGTCAACTGCGGGAATATCCTGGGCTACGAACCGATTACGGATCCGAAGCAATGCTTTCAAAAATGTTTTCCGATGATAATGGAAACGTTGGAGAAGGCCTTAGAGCTTCTTGAAACTCACGGCTTTGACATACGGGAAGGACGACTCCTTTAATGGCGATTTTGCGCAATACGCACAGCGTATGCCCGATCTGCCTGAAACAGATACCGGCATTGCTGGAAAGTGATAAAGATAATGTTTTCCTGCGGAAACATTGTC
>DGDP01000054.1 GCA_002385485.1 Acetomicrobium sp. UBA3949
TCTTGATATACTTACGGATAGTCTCTTCGGATATATGGCCAACTGATTCGCAGTAGTATGATCTGGTCCACATAGACGGTAGCCTACTTTTCAGCGATGGGAACTCTTGTCTCAAAATACGAGAAGTATAACCTTTCAACTGCTGTACGATAAAATGGGGACTATTGGTAGGCGTTGTTTTCACGAACAGATGTACATGATCTGGCATGATCTCCATTTGGACAATCTCTACTTCAATCTCATGAGCCTTTTGTAGCAGCAGTTCTTCTAGCCGTTTTGCCACATCAATTACCAGTACTTTACGGCGGTATTTAGGACACCAGATAAGATGATAGCTAATATTGTATACGGTTGTTGATCGTTTCCATCTTTTCCCGTTCATGATTAAATTATAATATAGATATTTGCAATACATCTAATAAAAATAATATCGCCTTTCATCCCACTTTTAAAAAAGGGGGCTTTCCCGGCGGTTGATCGTAAGAAGACATGCTTTTTCATTCCCATGCTACGCATAGGGTTAAAAAATCCGATGAGGAAAGGGTAGTAAGATACGATGTACCCAAGGGGTAAAGCCAAAAACGACCTCAAAAACAGTAATGCTTTTATGAGTTTAGAAAAGCCCAAGATCGAGATATCCGAATGTACCATGAACATCCTGTGATTGTTCGAATAATTTTTTACGTTTGATAAATTTATATTAATTGAGTCTCGGAAGAAAAGTCAAGACATTTCGCATAATTATAATAACTGATAATTTACTAATGCAAATAAACGAGCAACATAATATGCAACGATTTATCGTAATATCATAAGTTGAGTAACAATTATTAATAGATAAATAAATAAATCTAACAAAAATGACGCTAAACTCATCTAAAATAAATCAACTCTCGGCATTTTTCGTAAGGTCGTCAAAATCGATCTTCTCCTTTTGGAGGTTCCGGTGCCGAGAGACCTTCACGCGCACAAAACCGCCTTTATGGGGGACTTCTTCAATCGTACGTTTCATTTTTACCCTTGAAACCGGCCAATATCTCACTCCTATAGTAGTGGTATACTCGAAGAGGCCTTCGATAGCCCGATCTAAATTTTCAGCATCGACCAAAAGCCTCAGGACAAAGAGGGGCCTGTTTTTCTTTCCCAATCCCTGCAGAAGATGAACTTCCTTCGATGTCTCCTGCAGCTTAGAAATGGCATATCCGATTTCCTCTCCGGTGATATCATCCAGCGATGTTTCGATAAGGATCGTCTCTTCCAGATCTTCCTCCTCGGCCATGGTCGCCCTTAAGACATTTGCCACTTCGAAATCTTTAGAGCCTGCACCATATCCTACCTTGGAAGGAACGAAAGAAGGAAGGACTCTATAAAAGGTGGCAGATACCGCCAAAAGGGAAACCCCCGTAGAAGTAGCCAGCTCCCCTTCGATATCGCTCCCCAAAAGGGGAACCCCTTTTTTCGATGCTATCGCCGTCACAGCGGGCACGGGAACGGGTAATAATCCGTGGCAAGTTTTAACTTTTCCGCTTCCCGTACAAACGGGAGTAGAGGCAATTCTTTTTTCTCCCAAACTTTCAAGGAGCATAAAAAAACCAAGACAATCGATGATCGTGTCAAAACTTCCCGCTTCATGAAGGTGAACTTCCTCGACCTCTGCTCCGTGCACATCAGCCTCGGCCTCAAGGATACAGAGTATGGCCTCCTTCGCCTTGTTTATGGCCCAATTGGAAGCTCCAACGGAATAGGAGGTCTGATCTAAAATTTCCAACATCTCATGCCCGTGCCTACCATGAAAGTGTTCGTCGAGGGATATGTCGATCTTTGTCGCCTCTATGCTCCCCTTTTTTGTTATTTCCTTTCTTATCTCTACGCCGGAAAGGCCCTTCACGCCTTTAACGGCATTAAACCGCTCAAGGAGGGCAAAATCGGCCCCAAGGTCAACCAATGCTCCCAAAAGCATGTCTCCGCTAACTCCCGAGAAATTAGGTTCGAATATTATCACTCTATATCCCTCCCGCTAAAGAATCCATCTTGCCGCTTCTGTGCCCTTCCAAATCCAGTGCAACGACTACAAAGCCAAGTCCCTGCAGAAGGCTTCTCAGTTCGTCCCTGACTGCCCAAGCCTTTCCCATATCTTCACGAGACACCTCAACCACGGCAACTTTCGGACGATAACACCTGACCCTGACCTCTTTAAGGCCTAAGGAAGCCAACTCTTTTTCCGCCCTTGAGACCTGACCTATCTCCTCTTCAGACAAGGTTGTGTAGTATGGAAAACGCGTTGCAAGACAGGGGGAAGGAGGTTTGTCCCAAAATTTCAAATCGAATTCACGGGCAAGCTTTCTGATATCTTCCTTCCTCAAACCTGCTTCCTTTAGAGGATGAAGCACACCGTCCTCTTTTGCGGCTTCGAGGCCGGGCCTGTATTCCATCGTATCCGATTCCGTCACCCCGTCCATTACCACATACCCTTTTAAAGCAAACTTTTCAAGCCATTTCATAACCAAAGTGTCTCTGTTTTTTCTGCAGAAATAACACCGCCTAGGATTATTGTGCCTTATCTCGCTTACGCTCAGG
>DGDP01000015.1 GCA_002385485.1 Acetomicrobium sp. UBA3949
CCCGCCCAACTCCTGAGTTTTGCCAGGCAGATAACCGGGAACGTCTACGAAGTTGACGACGGGAATGTTGTAGGCATCGCATATCCTGATGAAACGACTGGCCTTATCCGAGGCATCTATATCGAGACATCCTGCTAGGTGGCGTGCTTGATTGGCTATGATGCCGATAACCCTGCCTCCAACTCTCGCAAAACCTGTCACTATGTTTTGCGCCCAATAGGGTTGCACTTCGAAGAAATCCCCATTATCGACGACGCACCCTATGACATCTTTAACATCGTATCCTTTATTGGGATTGGTGGGAACCAACTCTCTCAGGCGCATATCAATCCTCTCGGGATCATCGCCGGTATCTGCGAAGGGCGGCTCTTCCATGTTATTGCTCGGCAAGAAGCTCAACAACTTCCTCACCTGGAGAAAGCAGTCATCCTCGTTGGCTGCAAAGAAGTGGGCCACACCGGATTTTTGGTTGTGGGTCATCGCTCCGCCGATCTCTTCGCTGGTGACGTCCTCACCCGTGACTGCCTTGATGACTGCAGGGCCGGTTATGTGCATGATCCCAATCTTGTCCACCATAAACACAAAATCCATCAGGGCAGGGCTGTAAACGGCACCTCCCGCACTGGGACCCGCTATTATGGATATCTGAGGGACTATGCCGCTGGCTTTCACATTTCTGAAAAATATATTTCCGTAACCGGAGAGGGAATCCACTCCCTCCTGAATGCGCGCACCGCCTGAGTCGTTAATTCCAACGACGGGAGCGCCGTTGAGAAGCGCCATATCCAGGACCTTGCAAATTTTCTTCGCGTGCATCTCTCCCAAGGAACCGCCCATTACAGTAAAGTCCTGGCTAAAGACGTATACAAGACGACCTTCGACAGTTCCATAGCCCGTCACGACCCCGTCGCCGGGGATTTTTCGATTCTCCAGCCCGAAGAGAGAGCAGCGATGCTCAACGTGCTCGTCAAGCTCGACGAAAGAACCGGGGTCGAGCAGTTTATCTATCCTTTCCCTGGCCGTCAATTTGCCTCTTTTATGCTGCTTATCTACAGCTTCCTTTCCCTCCGGCAAACGCGCCCTTTCCTTTCTCGCCAAAAGCTCTTCGCACAATTGATCTATCGTCTTATCGGCCATTATCATGTCCTCCCCACGCATCTAACGCTCGGAAATCTCGAGCAAAACGCCACCGGCAGCCTTTGGGTGAACGAAAGCTATCTTTGCTCCCCCCGCCCCACAGCGGGGCTTTTCGTCGATGAGCCGAATACCCTTATCCTTGAGCTCTTGCAAGGCTGCCTCGATGTCCTCTACTTTAAGGGCCAAATGATGGATCCCTTCGCCTCTGCTTTCGATGAACTTAGAGATGGGGCTCTCGGGGGAAGTGGGTTCTAAAAGCTCAATCTCCGTACCGCCCAGGGGCAAGAAGGCAGTTACAACCTTCTGCTCTGCCACCTCTTCCCGACCCGTGCATTTGATGCCCAAGGCCTCCTCCCAGAACTTCAATGCTTCATCTATAGATTTGACTGCTATTCCAATATGATCTACACCTACGGTCTTCATTTTCGCCTGCTCACGCTCCCTTCTCTACATCTTTAAAGGTACCCGTCATACATGCTCTTTTGCTCTTCTTTCCTGAACCGCCTCTTGAAGCCACTCTATGACCTTGAGCGTCGGGGTTCCCGGTCCGAAAACGGCCTTAACTCCCATCTGCTTTAGAACCGGCACATCGTCGTCGGGGATAACGCCGCCGCCGAAGACTATGATGTCTTCCGCCCCCCTTTTCTTTAAAAGCTCTATTACTTCCCTGAAATAGTGTTCGTGAGCGCCCGATAATATACTCAACCCAATTGCATCGGCATCTTCCTGGATTGCAGTGGCAACTATCTGCTCGGGCGTCTGCCTTAAACCGGTATAAATAACTTCCATTCCCGCATCCCTGAGGGCCCTGGCTACGACCTTGGCCCCTCTGTCATGCCCGTCAAGACCGGGCTTTGCTACTATTACGCGTATCTTCCTCTCGTCCATCGTCCCTGCCTCCATACATTTAGAGGATTATGCTTTCTCTGTATTCGCCAAACTCTTCCCGCAATACGTCGCAGATCTCTCCCAAGGTTGCGTAGACTTTCACGGCCTCCAATATCTTGGGCATAAGGTTCGCCGATTCGTCCTTAGCAGCCTTCCTGATTTCTTCCAATGCTTCTTTGACCTTTACGTTGTCTCTGCTTTCCTTCAAAGCTCTAAGCCTTGCGATTTGCTTTTCGGCCATGGAAGGATCTACCCTCAAGATCTTGCGAGATGTCCCCTTTTCTTCTATTTGAAATTTATTTACTCCAACTACTATTTGCTCTCCCTTTTCGATAGCTCTCTGGTAGGCGTATGCCGAATCCTGAATCTGCTGCTGCACGTAACCCTTTTCAATGGCAACGAGCATACCTCCCATTTCGTCTATCTTATCTATGTATTCCTGAGCCCTTCTTTCTATCTCGTTTGTAAGCCACTCTAGGTAGTAACTTCCGGCCAGGGGATCGACCGTGTTCGTCACCCCGGACTCGTAGGCGATGATCTGTTGAGTGCGAAGGGCTATTCGGACGCTTTCCTCCGTGGGCAACGCCAAGGCTTCGTCGAAGCTGTTGGTGTGAAGCGATTGTGTACCTCCCAAAACTGCAGCCAAGGCCTGAATTGTCACCCGTATTATGTTGTTTTCCGGCTGTTGAGCGGTTAGCGTGCATCCTGCCGTCTGAGTGTGAAAACGAAGTTTTTGCGCATTCGGATTGGTGACTCCAAACCTTTCTCTCATGATCTTTGCCCAGAGTCTCCTGGCGGCCCGGAACTTGGCTATCTCTTCGAGGAAGTCGTTATGAGAGTTGAAGAAAAAGGACAGTCGGCGCCCAAATACGTTTGGATCCAACCCCTTCTTGACGGCGGCCTCTACGTAGGCTATCCCGTCTGCAAGAGTAAAGGCAACTTCCTGAACTGCCGTGGATCCCGCTTCTCTGATATGATATCCTGAAATAGATATGGTGTTCCATTTCGGGACGTGTTTGCTGCAAAACTCAAATATGTCCGTGATCAATCGCATGGAGGGCTTTGGAGGAAATATATAAGTTCCCCTTGCGATATATTCTTTTAATATGTCGTTTTGAATGGTTCCCGACAATTTGTCCGCCGGGACGTTTTGTTTTTCGCCGACAGCTATATACATGGCAAGCAGGATTGATGCCGGAGCATTTATAGTCATCGATGTGGAGACCTTGTCAAGAGGGATGCCGTCGAAGAGAATTTCCATATCCTCTAGGCTGTCTATTGCAACGCCAACCTTGCCCACTTCCCCCTGAGCCATGGGGTGGTCCGAATCATAACCAATCTGGGTGGGCAGGTCAAAGGCCACCGAAAGCCCCGTCTGTCCCTGCTGCAATAGGTATTTGTATCTTTCATTCGACTCTTCAGCTGAGGCATATCCCGCGTACTGGCGCATCGTCCAGAAACGCCCTCTGTACATGGTCGGCTGAACGCCTCTGGTGTAGGGGTAATCGCCGGGAAAACCCAAATCTTCTGTGTAGTCGAGGTCCTTTATGTTTTCCGGGGTGTATAACCTTTCTACGGGAACCCCACCTCCCGTCGTAAAGGTGCTTTTACGCTCGGGGTACTTCTGGATTGTCTTTTTGACCTCTTCTTCATATTTAAGGCGAGCTTCAGATATCTTTTCCAGTTCTTCCTCTTTGAACATTAAGTTCACCCTCCCAAGAAATTCCGCCTTTTAGTAATTTGCACATTTGTATTTATTATTTCGCACATTTTTATGCATTGCAACATTTAGGAAATATTAAGACAATTCAAACTACTGTTTGCGCCTCTTCTACGCAACCCTGCAAAAACGATGCTATCATAGCGGGATCTATAAGTCCACACTTACTGGAGCTCTATAAAGACAAGTGACCATCGATATATCTTTTGCTATAATTTAATGAGGAGGGATTAATATGCCTATGATTGAATGCTTTCTTTGCGGGAAGGGGTTCGTCAGCGCAGGACCCAAGGTTTGCCCAAGTTGCATGAAACGCCTTGATAAGCTTTACATAGATGCGAGAAACTACATAAGAGACAACCCTGACCTCAGGCTTAACGTGAAAGCATTGGCAGAAGAGCTAGATGCCGATCCGAGGGACATTCAGGCATTGGTCGATATGGGGCGCCTTGAGCTCGAGGGTGAATCGGAAAGCAGCGACAGGCTATCCGAAAGAGAGCGGTTGTTGCTGGAGTTCGAAAAACACCTAAAAGACGGCAAGGGGAAGGGCGAAGAATCTCGGCGGATTAAGTATGCAGCCGAAAAATACGGCAAACAGGAGAAAAAAAAGGAAGATTGAAAGCTGCCACAGGATTGCTTAATCGTCTTTTTAGTCCAAAGTAAATACCCTCAACTCCATGGAGTTGAGGGTATTTTAACGATTCGACAAGTTTTTTATCCGGCGCATTCCTTGAGGCGCCTTGCCATAGCTTTGCCAAGCTCCTCGGCCCTGACGTAATCTTCGTCCTTAGGCGAGGATTGTATGACTATCTCGGGATCGAGCAGCTCCCATTTGCCCGAGTTTTTGGCAAAATCTTCAAGTTTCTTCAAAATACCGGGGCTCCAGGTGTAGTTTCCCATTATGCCAAGCAACCTGTTTCTCATTTTTTTATTTTCTAGATGAGCCATGAGATCCGCTATAGGAGGAAAGGGCATGGTATTGTAGGTGCAGGAGGCAATGATAAGCCCCTTATATCTCCATATGTCTCTGATAATGAAGGAAACATGGTCCCTTGACGCGTCGTGAACTACGATGTGTTCGATACCTTCTTTGGCCATGGCCCTGGCAGATGCCTGAGCCAGCTTTGCTGTATTCCCGTACATCGATCCATATACTACGACGGCACCGCATTCTGTTTCGTGGCGACTCCACCTGTCGTAAAGGCTAATTATATGCTCGGGTTTGCTCCTGTGTATGGGGCCGTGAGAAGGAGCAACGACTCTTACATCCGTTCCGCTCAACTTTGATATAGCTGCCTGAACCTGGTCGGAATAACGACCCACTATATTGGAAAAATATCTGAGTATCTCTCCCTCGTAGTAGGACATATCGACTTCATCGTCGAAGATTCCTCCCTCGAGGCAACCGAACCCGCCGAAGGCATCGCAGGAAAACAACGTCTTAGCAGTCTTGTCGTAGGTCATCATGGTCTCCGGCCAATGTACCATGGGAGTCAAAAAGAATTTGAGCACGTGGCCGCCCAGGTCCAGCTCTTCCCCGTCCTTTATCTGAATGACCCCCTCGGTGACGGCGTAGAAGTTCTCCAGCATCTTAACGGTCTGGGCGTTACAAATGATCTTCAAGTCGGGATATAGCTTCTTGAGGATTTTTATGGAACCCGAGTGATCCGGCTCCATATGGTTTACCACTAAATAGTCTATGGGCCTGTCTTCCCCGAGCAAGCGCCTTATCTTGCTCACTAAATCTGTGAGATAAAAGGCCTTGACGGTATCTATGAGGGCAATTTTTTCTCCTATTACCAGGTAGGAGTTATAGGCAACTCCCCTTGGAAGGGGCCAAAGCGCTTCAAAAAGATCTGTCTCTCTATCGTTTACTCCCACCCAATAAATGCCCTTTGTGACTTCTATTGCATCGTTCATAGAAAATCCCCCTTTCATTGAGATTTACTCGGGCCTTGAACTTTCAAAGCGACCCTGTCTTTATCGTCTTTTTTAATCGAAGGACGTCCGCGAAAGCTCCGGCAAAATAAGACATAAATCCTTTAAAAGCTTGGCTTTGTTTTTATATAAAATGCCCACGATGTCCAATTTTTTTGCCAGGGTCACATTTTCTTCTTTATCGTCAATAAAAATTATGCTTCCCGGGTCCTCGTGAAGCGTATTTAACACGTCTTGAAATATAGTACCATCATGTTTGCTTTTCCCCAAGCGATAACTGTTGAATACGTAGTCGAAGATGTCATAAAAGGAGGCCTTCTCGTTAATTTCCTCAATCCAGTTGGTCTGGTCTGTCAGCAGGACCGTGGCGTAACCTAGATCGCGCAACGTATGAATCAGCTTCAGCATCCAGGGCCTCAAAACGAACCTGCTTAAAACTTCATTTCTCAAGTCTTGAACTGATTCGTTCAGGTCGAACTTCCTTTTGAAGGACTCCCAAAAGGCTTCTTCAGTCGATTTGCCGCAGAGATATCCCGAATCATAAAGTATGGCTGTAGCTGTCTTCTCCACAGAAGAAGGATCAAGGCCGTGCTTTTCCGCAATAGCTTTCATGCCCTGAACAAATCCCTCTTCAGCTATTACGCCTCCAAAATCGAACATAACGACAGAATATTTTTTATTATTACGCAAATTTGAACACCTCTTGGTTTTTGTATGATATAAGTTATAATAGATTCGATATTATCGCATGCATAGATGGCATTTTTGGGATCTTCGAAGATGTGATAGTGAAAACATTACCATCTATGAAATCCAATGTAATAACAATGCGGGATACAATGGGCATCGCGCCCATTAGTGTTCATATAATTACACAATATAATAGGAGGGGTCAATAATGGCCGTAAAAAGGCGCACCTCGCAGGATGTTCTTCTCTCCACTGCCCTTGAGAACTTCTATAATGCAGCTGAAGAGATGGGACTGGAGGATGATTTGGTCGAAATACTGAGCCGTTCTGAGAGAAGGCTTTGCGTGTCCATACCAGTGGAAATGGACGACGGATCCGTAAGGGTTTTCGACGGCTATCGGGTAGTTCATTCAAGCGCTCTGGGCCCGGCAAAGGGCGGCATTCGCTTCCATCCCCAGGTCTCTATTGACGAGACGGAGGCTCTGGCCTTCATGATGACTTGGAAATGTTCCCTCGCGGGCATTCCCTACGGCGGAGGCAAAGGCGGAGTTTGCTGCGAGCCCCTTGAACTTTCCCTGAAGGAGAAGGAGAGGATTACCAGAACCTTCGCAGCCAGGATAGAGCCCTTCGTAGGCGCGTGGACGGACGTTCCCGCCCCGGACGTAAACACGGGGGCACAGGAAATGGTATGGTTCATGGACACCATCAGCAAGATCAGAGGTCAGCTTGAACCGGCCGTATTCACGGGAAAGCCCGTCCCCCTGTGGGGTTCCAAGGGCAGAAACGCTGCCACCGGACTTGGCGTGGCTACTTGCGCTCTCGAACTTCTCCGAGTCCTCGGAAAGGACCCCAAAGATACCACTGTAGCCGTACAGGGCTTCGGCAACGTAGGCAGCTTCACAGCCAAGTTCTTGCACGATGCCGGCGTCAAAGTCGTAGCCATCTGCGACATCACCGGAACCTATTACTGCAAAGACGGAATCGATGTAAACAAGGCCATGGAGCACACACAAAAGAATCCTAAGAGGTTGCTAGAGGGGTATACTCAACCCGGGCTCGAAAAAAGCGATCCAAACGACCTCCTCTATTTGGACGTAGACGTCTTGCTCCCCTGCGCCATGGAGGGAACCATCAACAAATCCAACGCCGACAAGGTCAAAGCGAAACACATCGTCGAAGGAGCCAACGGCCCACTTACTCCAGAGGCAGACGAAATATTGAGGCCGAAAGGCATTTACATTGTGCCCGACTTCCTTGCCAACAGCGGCGGCGTCATAGGGTCCTACTTCGAATGGTGCCAGAACCTCGCTGGATTTTTCTGGAGCGAAGAGGAATACAATCAGAGGCTGACTTCAATAATGAAGTCTAACTTCCAGAGGGTATGGGAATACTCCAAGGAAAAGAAGGTCGAGATGCGTCGAGCCGCCTTCATGGTCGCCATAAAGCGCGTAGCCGATGCCGTTAAGATGAGAGGAGTATTTCTATAAAAAGGAATAGGCTAAAATTTAGCTTAACGTAGCAATAAAACAGGCTTCGCTGTTTTCAGGCTTTCATTAAAGGCCTACGACGGCGGAGCCTGAAATTTTAACACATTTCAAAAAGAGGGGGATGACAATGGGTAAAAGCCTTTCGGAGATCCTTTGGGAGGAAAACCGCGACATAGCCGCCTCATGCCTCAACCACCCCTTTGTGCAGGGCATTGCCTCGGGAAAATTGAGGAGGGATAAGTTCAACTGGTACGTGGGGCAGGATTATTTCTATCTTCACGCCTTCGCAAAGGCTTTTTGCCTTGCCGCGGCTAAGGCGCCAGATACGCGGGGAATGATCTCCTTTCATAAGTTGGCCGAGGGCGCTTTGAACGAAATGAAGCTTCATAAAGGATTTGAGAGTTCCCTTGGAGCCGACGTGGAAAGCGTTGTTGCGAGCAAGCCAACGCGCATGTACACCGATTTTTTGCTTTCCACTGCATGGGGATGCGACGTCGGCCTCATAGCGGCAGCGACCACTCCTTGCAACCGCCTCTACGCATGGATCGGGCAAAACCTGAAAGAATATGCGAAAAACGAGGAAAATCCCTTTATCGACTGGATAAGAACCTACTCCAGCGATTCCTTCGAGAGCCTGGCAAGGGAGACGGAGCGCCTAATAGATCTTTACGCTACAAACGTCTCCGAAGCAAGAAAGGCTTACCGATATGCAATGATATGCGAATATGACTTCTTCGACGCAGCGTGGAAATACGAGGCGTCGAATGGCGACGGGGAAAGGCAGCTTTAATCCGTCGCGTATTTTGCTTCGCCGCCAACCTTTCCCTGGCAAAACCATCTCTTTGCCAGGTATATACACCATGTATCGCTCAAGGCCACTATCCACTTTATTACGTAAGTGCTTAATATGATCGACAGGAGGACCTTTGCAGGATATACCCCGTAAAAGGCCACGACGGCGAATATTGCCGTATCTATGGCCTGGGAGATCATCGTGCTGACGTTGTTTCTGAACCAAAGATATTTGTCGCCCGTCAATTTCTTCAACAAATGAAACAACCAGACATCATGGTATTGCGCAAGGGCGTATGCGCAAAAGGAGGCACCTGCAACTTTTGGGGTCAAACCAAATATCCCTTTTAAGGCGTCATGGGCCAGATCGTTCGGGTTGGGGGCAAAAAGAAGGGCCATTTGCATCACCACGACCATCATAAAGAGCGTGAAAAAACCCAGATGAACGGCCAAAGTAGCCTCCCTCTTGCCGTAATTTTCGCTCAATATGTCGGTGGCCAAAAAAGAAGTACCGTACAAAATATTCCCGAGCGTAGCCGTCATGCCAAAAAGAGTGACGAGTTTCATAACCTGAATGTTGGCCAAAATGACCGACATGACCACCCAGGCATATAGCCCGCACTTCCCAAAGATCCTATAAGATATCAATATAAAGGATGTGCAAAAAATCAGCATTAAAAACCAGATTGCCTCATTCATCGGGCAAATCGCCTCCACTTATCGTTTGATAAAATAACCCGAAGAGATCGAACATCTGCACCGTCTGTCCCCACAGCGCCGACCTGTACACCAAAGATGCCGGATGAGGCAGGGGAAAAAGGACGTACTCCCCCACGCCTAAAGGTTTCCCAAACATCGAAGGGATCGAGGAATTTTTCTCCGGCCTCGGCAGGCCAAACAGAGCAAGCAGGCCTTTTAAAGCCCACTTACCCAGGGGGACTATAACTTTTGGCCCTACGCATTCTATCTCTTCCTTCAAGTAGGGAAGGCAGGCGTCGATCTGCCTCCACTTTGGCCTTCCGTACCTTGGCAAAGGGCATTTCAGCAAATTCGTCCTCCAGCATTCGTAAAAATTCACTCCTGCCCTCCCGAGAAAATAACGCAGGAAAGCCCCTGTCACCCCCCAAAAGGGCCTTCCGTTCATCTCTTCCGCGTCAAAGGGAGCTTGCCCCAGCAAAAACACCCTTGCTCCCAAAGGACCCTCTCCGGGGATCGCCCTTTTTCGCTTTAAAGCCAAATCGCACCTCTCGCAATTCATTATTTGAGACTCCAAAAGCTTCATATCCACATCTCACGAACGGGCTCAATACTTGCAAGCTTCTACTTGCACTCTTCCCATTGCCGAGTATTTATTTTATCCCAAAGTCTGTCAAAGCGAAAATACAACAATCTATCCATGAAATCCGACCTTTTCAACGGGTCGGAGGAAAAATAAAAGAGGTGAGAATCGCACCGACAGTCACTGCAACCGAAATTCGAAATGATGTCGTTGGCAATTTCTTTCATGGAGGCTGCCAAATCGCATTCGATATCATCGGCGGTCCTTATGGGTAGGTTCAAAACGCTCTCGGAAACTTCCCGTAAATAATCTACATGCCAATGAAGCACCTTCCGCCTTCGCAAATGACGGTTTATACGAGCAGTCAGGTTTTTCTTTCCCGAACCTGCATAGACGTAAAAACCTGGGCGCAGTTGTACCCTTCCCAAAGCGCCTATATCTATTTCCCTGAAGCCGTCGACTTCAAAGATAGATAAGTAGGCGCCCCTATCAGCCATTTCTTCCTCTATTAAACCCCAGGGAACGGGCAATTTCGCCGGCAAATCGCCCATCTTCATTTCCTCACTCCAACCCACCCCCAGGGGCATAACGTCGACCGCATGGCGATTTTCCGCCAGAGCCTCCGAAAAGGCCAAGTCGGTATGGTAATCAGGAAGGAAAAACTTCGGCCGTAAGGAATTAACCAAAAATAAAAGCGCGACCTCATAGCCGTCCTTCGCAAGCAAGGCAAGCTCTTCTATGTGCCTTTTACCCCTTGCCGTAACGGCATCGGGGAAGGCGGCGACATAACTGCCAAAGAGTGTGCAGGACTTTACCTCGAGGAAGATCTTTCTCCCGCATCTTTCAAGAAGAAAGTCAATACGGCTTTTATTGACAGCCACTTCCCTCTCCAAAATCTTCGCACCTGACAAATCCGGGACGAGATCGTGGCGTATCATCCAATCTACAACGTCGTTTACTACATGAGTGTGCAGCAACACCCAATCACCCCGGCGTTTTGCAGCCATAACCACAAAGGGCAGCTCTCCCTTCGAAGGAGCAAGAAGGAGCGAAACGCCGGGCAAAAGGATCTCCCAAAGTCTTCCGGGATTTGGAAGGTAGGCAAAGGTCGCAGCGCCTTCGATTTCCACCTGAACAACGAAACGATTCTTTCTCCTTAGAAAATGGCCCAAGATCAGAGGGCCATCAGAAATCTTATAGTTTAAAGCTTCGTGTTTCGTGCCCCTCACCTTCGTCCTTCGGTCAAATAGAAGCAAGTCCATTTTACCATCGTCCCAATAGATCAATATTGATCAGTTATTTCTTACGCTTTATGTTGCAAAACTGACGCCCAAAATTAGCATAAACTTTTTTCACATGCTACTGCGCAACCTCACCCAATCGCCCGGGGCATGACAAAATAAATTGCCCCATCTGTAGTTTATGAAGGACGGGCAAACTGGGGGTCGTATAAAACACCCTAAGGAGCATTTAGCCAAATGCCTGGGGATGATCAATTAAAGTCGCAGTTGATGCACTAAAATGACAATACTTTCGACCTTACACCTGCTATATGAGGATGTAACAGAGGATATTGAAGAATCCCTGAAGAGTTTCCCGAAGGGAGACATTCCTTAAGGGTAATAAATGGTTGACTTATATTGACCTTTATAGAGGAAATACTGCTATTTTTTCCTATAGGGTGGCATTTCCACAAGCGAAGACCTTTACCGGAGAACTGTAGCTAGCTTTATGCACCCCTCACAGAAAGGCCTGTCGACCCTTCTGTGAGGGGTTATTTATCTTTTATTCTCTTTCTTCCCTGTAGAAGGGAAGCCCCAAAGCGCTTGGAGAACCCAGAAACCTTCCTCTGCCCTTTAAGACAGATATCATAACCAATACCGTTATGGTCAATATGTAGGGAAGCATCATCAGAAGGGGGGCCGGAATGGACGTACCTCCTGCTTGAATTCTCATTTGAAGCGCCTCTACTCCACCGAAGAGGTATGACCCAAGGGCAGCCCTGAAGGGGTGCCATATAGCGAAAATTACGAGCGCGACTGCTATCCAACCCCTTCCCGCCGTCATTAGCTCCACCCACATGTGGCTATAGACAACGGAAAGGTAGGCGCCTCCGAGGGAAACAAATCCTCCGCCCAGAAGTGTCGAAAGATATCTAACTGCGGACACTGATATTCCTGCCGCCTCTGCGGAAAGAGGGCTGTCGCCCACAGCCCTCATCTTCAGTCCAAATTTTGTCTTAAAGATCAAAAACCAAACGAGGAGGACGAGAAAATAGGACATGTAAACCATGGGGTCCTGATTGAAAAAAACAGGCCCCACAACGGGCAAAGAAGACAGGCCCGGTAGGGGCATGACCCCGAGCCCCGAAATGGTCTGACCCACGTAACTTCTACCCAAAAGCGAGCTCATCCCCGTTCCGAACATTGTCATGGCAAGCCCGCATATGACCTGATTTGCCCTTAAGCTGATGCACAAAAATGCGTGAATCACGTTTACGGCCACTCCGACTAAAAAGGCCGCCACCAAACCCCAAAGGGGCGATCCCGTATTAAAGGTCACTATGAAGCCGGTGTATGCGCCGATCAGCATGATGCCCTCGAGTCCCAGGTTCAAAACGCCGGACTTCTCGGTTATTATCTCTCCTAAAGTGGCATACAGAATTGGCGTACCACTTCTTACGGCAGCAGCAAGGATTGGAACGATCAATTCCACCGCAGATCACCTCTTTTTGAAGGTCAGGCTAATTCGGTAGCTTCTGAAAAATTCCCCGCCGAGAAGGAAAAAGAGTATCAAACCCTGGAGTATCTGAACCGTCGAAAGCGGGAGACGCATGGCTATTTGGAGATTCTCTCCGCCAACGAAGAGCGCTCCGAAAAAGAAGGAGACGAAAATAATCGTGAAGGGATGAAGCCTAGCAAGCCATGCGATAATTATCGCCGTGTAGCCATACCCTACGGCAAAACCGGGCTGTAATCTGCGGTGCAAGCCAGCCATCTCGGCCATACCGGCCAGTCCGGCTATGGCTCCGGACAGAAACATAACTAAAATAACATTTCTGGCTGACTTGATGCCCGCGTAATCCGCTGCCCTGGGGTTCTGGCCGCTAACCCTTATCTCATACCCCCATACGCCCTTTCTAACGACAATCCAGAGGATCAGGGCGACAATAAGGGCAAAAAACAGGCCGGCGTGGACCCTGGAGGCAAAAAACTGAGGAAGGCGTGCGCTCTCCGGAAAAACAGGGGTCATGGGAAAGCCCAAACTCGTCGGATCGCGCCAGGAGCCGTAGACGAAGTACTGCAACAAAAGGATGGCAATATAGTTCATCATCAAAGTCGTGATAATTTCGTTTACGTTCCAGCGCGCCTTTAAGAATCCCGCGAAAGCCCCCCAAAACCCTCCGGCCAGGGACGAGGTAACGGTCATGGAGGCTAACATGACTATGGCGCTGTCGGTGTAAAAGTACCTCACGAAGGCCGTGCAAGCCAATGCACCCATGACGAATTGCCCTTCGGCACCTATATTCCATACCACCATGGTAAAGGCGAGGCCAACGGCCAGGGAACACATGGCAAGAGGTATCGTCTTCGCAAGTGTTTCGCTGATTCCGTAAAAGTCGCTTAACGAGCCTTTGAGCATCATTCCGTAGGCTTCCCACGGATTTACGCCCATAAGTCTAAGCATCAGGGCTCCGCTTAGAAGGGCTAAAATAATGGAGGCAAGTATTATATAAAGCTCCTGTCCTTTGGATATGTAAAATCTCTTTTCAATTTTAATCATGCTCTTTTTTGCCCCCCTGTCCATCCGAGGCTATTCCTGCCATCATAAGTCCTATTTTTTCTATATGGCTTCTATCGGGGGCCTCGATAGTTCCCATCAATCTGCCCCTATACATAACCGCCAACAGGTCGCTCAGCATGAGAAGTTCGTCCAGATCTTCGGATATAAGCAAAACTGCTCCACCCTCCTCCTTAGCTGCAAGCAACTTTTCTCTAACGAATGCAGTGGCCTTTACGTCGAGCCCCCAGGTGGGGTGCATCGCAATCACGACCTTCATGTTGTCCGATAACTCCCTGGCCAATATGAGCTTTTGCTGATTCCCTCCCGAGAGCATCCTGACTGCAACGTCAATGCCAGGAGTGAGGATGTCGTAACTTTCGATTAGGTATCCTGAGTCCCTGTATACCTCATCCCAATCGATGAAAAAACCTCTCCTGTAGGGAGGGCGCCAATACTTTCTCAGTGCCACGTTTTCTGCAACGTTCATATTGGGGACCAGCCCAACGCCCTTCCTGTCGGCGGGTATATATTTAACTCCTAGATCTACCATGCGCCTCGCCGACGCAGAAGTTACATCTTCCACTGTAAAATACAGTCTTCCTCTTTCTATGTGTCTCATGCCTGCCAGGGCCTCGGCCAATTCGCCCTGTCCGTTTCCGCTGACACCTGCGATGCCAAGTATCTGGTTTTCTCTTAAGGTCAGCGAAACGCCATCGACCGCGACAAGGCCTTTGTCGTTTCTGACCCTAATCTCTTCTGCGATGAGAATAGGCTTGCCAGGGGGCTTACGGCTTACGCCGACTTTTATCTCTCCTACCCCACCGCTTCCTACCATCATCTCCGCCAGCTTTTCTGCCGTAACTTCGCGGGCGGACAAAGTACCAACAACTCTGCCACGCCTCAAGACAGTTATTCTGTCGGAGATCTCAAACACTTCCTTCAGCTTATGGGATATGAAGACTATGCCAAAACCCTCTTCTTTCATATGCTTAACAGTCTCGAACAATTTTTCGGTCTCTTGCGGAGTCAGAACCGAGGTGGGCTCATCCAATATCAGTATTTTGGCTTTATGAAAAAGCATCCGCAGGATAGCAACCCGCTGTTGTTCGCCAATGGAAAGTTGCCATACCGGAGACAAAGGATCCACGTCAAGGCCGTATCTGGCCGACAGCTCCCTTATCCTGGCACATGTAGCGTTCTCTTTTACTATAAAATCCCTCTCGGCGCTGCCAAGGGCCATGTTTTCCCAGACGGTGAGACTTGGCACCAGCATAAAGTGTTGATGAACTATGCCTATGCCCTGGGCTATAGCATCTTTGGGCGAACGAAACACCACCTCATGACCCTCCAGCTCGATCGTGCCCTCGTCAGGTTGGTACAAACCGCACAATATGCTCATAAGCGTGCTTTTTCCGGCACCGTTTTCCCCAAGCAGGGCGTGGACCTCGCCTGCCTTCAAGTCAAAATCCACATCATCGTTTGCCTTTATGTCGTAAAAGGTCTTTGTTATTCCGCGCATATTTACAAGAACTTTTTCAGCCATATTTATCCTCCGCCCAATCGGTAAAAAAGAGCACGTAAGCATTTGCTTACGTGCTCTTTGCAGTTTATTTGGGCAATTCTCCTTCTACGCCCTCGACCAGCCAATTCATCGACAAGAGGTCCTGATCGGTAAGTTTTTGGCCTTCTTTAACGATCAAATTTCCCTTGTTGTCTTTAATGGGCCCTTCGAATACATCCCACTCGCCGGACGCAATGCGTTGTCTTTCTCCTTCCACCAGGTCTTTTACGGCATCGGGAACATCTTTGGCGTAGGGAGCCAATGCTACCATGCCTTTATCCAAACCCCACCATATGTCTTCCGGCTCCCAGGTGCCATTGATCACCTTTTCGACGGTGTATTTATAAACCACTCCCCAATTCCAGACGGGCGCCGTAAGGTGCTTTGTGGGAGCATATTGGGACATGTCGTTGTTGTAACCTACGACGTAAACTCCAGCCTCTTCCGCAGCCTGAGGTACGGATCCGGTGTTAGCGTGCATTGCAAGCACGTCAGCTCCAGCATCGACCAGAGCCTTGGCTGCTTCCTTCTCCTTTCCGGGGTCAATCCAGGAAAATAGCCACACCACCTTCACCTTAACGTCGGGGTTGGCTCTGCGGGCGCCCAAGGTAAAGGCATTTAATCCCCTGATCACCTCCGGGATGGGATGAGCTGCAACGAAACCGATCACGTTTTTCTTAGTCATGCTGCCGGCAACCAAACCGGACAAATATCTTGCCTGGTACATTCTGCCGAAATATATGCCCACGTTATCAGCCATCTTAAAGCCCGAACAGTGCATGAAAATGACGTCGGGGTGGCGTTTCGCCGCTTCCTGCACATAATCCATGTATCCAAAGGAGGTGGCGAAGATCACCTTTGCTCCGTTTCTTATGAAGTTTTCCATTGCCCTGACCGAATCGGGCCCCTCCGGAACGGATTCAACATACATGGTAGTTACGGCGGGAAAGGCCTTTTCCACATCGAGCCTTCCAAGATCGTGCATGTAGGTCCATCCGCCATCGCCTATGGGACCATTGTAAAGCCAGGCAGCCTTGAGCTTGTCTGCAGGGACGGCTTCGAAGGACATGGCAGCGGCACTAAAAAGACAGAGCGTTAAGAGAGCGACAATAAGAGCCATCTTCCTCATTTCGCATCAACCTCCCAATTAAAATTTAAAAACCTTCACATAAAATTTTACCTTCTTTTTCAACGCTCTTCAATTAAGGAAAAACTTTAATAAAACCATAGCATGACTTCATCAATGACGCCCTTTATCAAACTAGCCACGCAATCGGCATATAATATCTCCTAATACGCTGATTTAATAATATATACAAACATGGCATCGCAAAGGATATCGCTTTTTCAAATGGAAAATTAATGCTAAAATATAACCTCACTAAAAGGATCAGGGCACTTCAAATCGCAATAATATCAATAACAAAGAAAAGGAGATGCAAAATGACCGGCAAAGACCGTTACAGAAGGACCTATCCAGTATCGTGGGACCAACTGCATAAGGATAGTAAGGCCTTGGCTTGGCGCTTGATAGATACAGGACAGAGGTGGGATAAGATAATCGCCGTCGTGCGGGGCGGCTTGGTTCCTGCTGCGATAATTGCCAGGGAGTTGGATATACACTATGTGGATACCGTATGCGTCTCAAGCTACACATTAAAGGAACAAGGAGAATTGAAGATCATAAAAAGCATAGAGGGGCTGAATGGCGAGAACGCGCTCATAATCGACGATTTAGTGGACACGGGAAAAACAGCGAGGATCGTGAGGCAAATGCTTCCCCATGCCCACTTTGCCACCGTCTATGCCAAGCCGGATGGAAGGCCTTACGTTGATACTTACGTGACGGAAGTCAGCCAGGACACCTGGATTCTGTTTCCCTGGGATTCGGAGATTCAGTTCATCGAACCTCTGATCCAACAAAAGCCATAGATCAACGTTTTGTCTCCAGCCCAACCCGAGGCTCAATTGTCTTGAGCTGCGGAACGATCCTGTAGGCAAGTATGGTAGCCGCAGCTGCCTTTAGCGTGTCGGCCGCCAAAAAAGGCAGCACTCCGATTTTAAGGGCACCCAGCAATGATATGTCCTTCCCCACCACGTAGTTTAAATTCAGGTAAAGACCCGTAACTCCACAAAAATATATCGCGCCTACGCCAAGAAATGACCCTAAAAGATAACGAGGAAGTTTTGCACCCCCCTTAGAAACGCTTCCGGCCAAGTAGGAAGCGACTATGAAGCCTATCAAGTAGCCGAAGGTAGGAGAAAATATGATATGAGGCCCGCTCGTGCCGGCAAAGACCGGCAACCCCATCAAACCCATGCCTATATATACGACCTGAGACATGGCACCCCACTTCGGCCCCAAACACATCCCGGAAAGTAGAACGAAAAATACCTGTAGAGTCAGAGGAACGAGAGGAAAGGGAATTCTAATCCATGCTCCCGCTGCCGTCAGACAGACGAACAATCCCGCCAGGATTATAGATTTAATTTCAGAATTGGACATAGGGGCTTTCACCTCCAGAAAATTATCAGTCGATAACCCATTCCCATCTAACTACCCAACCCTGCCCCGCATAACTGATTAGCATTTCCTCGGCCTCCTTCACGAGAGAAAGGGGAATGTGACCGAAAAGAAGCACCCTCTCCCCATAACGGGCTTCCCACATCGACTCCTCCACCCCCATGGATCTAAACCTGGAGTAAATTAGGCTTTGTTTGTCGTAGGGCACCTCTATTTTTATTTTTCTGCTTTTAATTCTTTTGACCGTTCCCGCTGCTTTAATCGCTTCTTTTGCAGATAGGCTGTACGCTTCTATGAGCCCCCTCACACCCAACTTGACCCCGCCGAAGTACCTAGTCACTACTATCGCCGTATTGGTGAGGCCAGCCCGGGCGATCTCCCCCAATATAGGCTTGCCGGCCGTTCCCGAAGGTTCCCCTGCATCGGAATAGTGCTCACGAAGAAGATCTACACCTACCCTGTAGGCCCAGCAATTGTGGGTGGCATTTGCGTGCTCCTTCGATATGGTCCTTATGAATCTCCTTGCATCTTCGGTCGAGCGCGCTATTTCAAGATGACCGATGAAGCGAGACCTCTTTATAACAAGCTCTACCGCGGCTCCTTTTTTGGGTTCCAGGTAAACTTGATCTTCCTTCAACTATTCCTCCCACGCCTCCTTTAGCTTCCTGTAGGTGACATCCAGGGCTTCCGGTATCACCTTTGTCTCTCCGACAACGGGCATGAAATTAGTGTCACCCTCCCACCTGGGGACTATGTGCACGTGAACGTGGTCCTCGAAACCGGCTCCTGCGACTTTTCCCATGTTTATTCCGATGTTGAATCCATGGGGATCCATAGTTTTTTTAAGAGCTTTTAAGCACTTTTGGACGAGGAGGTTTATCTCCAGTATCTCCTCCTGATTTAATTCGTCGTAATTGCCCGTATGGCGATAGGGCGCCACCATTAGGTGTCCCGGGTTATAAGGGAAGGCGTTAAACATTATGAAGGCTTTTTTGCCTCTGTATAATATTAGTCTTTTTTCGTCTTCCCTTTCTTTTATGAACTCGCAAAATATGCAATCTATCTTTTCCTTGTTCGATTTGTCTATATATTTCATTCGCCATGGTGCATGGAGAACATCCATCGCAATTCCCTCCATCCTTTCCGTTTCACCTCAAAAATGTTTCACGTGAAACATTTTTGAGGTCCACATGATATATGGCTCCGCCTGGATTATAACATGATCGTGGAATATCGGGCCCAGCGATCCAAAGGAGTATTTCAAAGACTTAACTAATGAGTTATGAGAACATGACATTGTGCTATAATATGTGACAATTTACAGGTTATCGCGAAAAATTGGAGGTAGCAAACCATGAATATAATTGTGCTGACAAAGGTCGTGCCCGACATAGAAAGGGTGAAGTTCGACGCAGCCAGGGGAGTGGTGGACAGAAGTTCGGCACCACAGGAGATCAACCCCTTCGACCTCAACGCCATAGAGGAGGCCGTAAGGCTTAAAGAGCGTCACGGCGGGAGGATAACAGCCATATCCATGGGCCCGAGTGATGTAGAGCAAACCCTCAAAGACACCATAGCCAGGGGCGTCGACGAGGCCATTTTGCTCACGGACAAGAAGTTTGCAGGTTCTGACACCTTGGCGACCTCTTATGCCCTGTCTCAGGCGATTAAGTCCACAGGCGACTTCGACATAGTGATCTGTGGAGAAAAGACCGTGGACGGCGACACGGGACAGGTGGGAGGCGAGGTATCGGAGTGGCTTGGCATATCATACCTTCCCTATACGTCTAAGTTGGATTACGAAGATGGGAAATTCAAGGCAAGAGTGGAGCTTGAGAACATTATATATGAGGTGGAGGCCAGCCCTCCATTGCTCGTCTCCGTCACCAAGGATATAAACACCCCGCGCCTTCCTGGGTTTAGGGAAAAGCTCAATGCCCGAAAGGCCCAGGTAAAGAAGATGGATGCCGAGGGGATCGAAGCTGACGAAGGTCGCCTTGGTTTTAACGGATCACCTACATGGGTATACAAGATAGAGGTGCCCGAGGAAGGGCAGAGGGATTGCAAAATATACAAAGACCCCGAAAGCGGATTGAAGGAGATCATGATCATGTTGGAATCGAGGGATTTGATATGACCGCTAATGATAAAAGAGAAATACTGGTCTTTGCCGAGCAACGCAAAGGCAAAGTTCACCCCGTCACAATTGAGCTTCTGGGCAAGGCCATTGAATTGAGCAATCGCCTTCCCCTCATGGTCTCATCGGTGCTTATGGGAAGGGACGTACAAGGCGAAGCGCAGGAATTAATTTATTATGGTGCAAAAAAGGTCTATCTCTTCGAAGACTCATCTTTGTATAGTTACGACCCAATTTTATATAAGACGAATATCGTAGCTTTGACAAAAGAGATAAACCCCTACGCTATCCTCTTTGGGTCGACCCATATAGGAAGGTCCCTTGCTCCTCGGGTTGCCGCTTCCTTGCGAACCGGCCTGACGGCAGATTGCACGAATCTTTCCATAGACGAAGACGGGGCCTTTATCCAGATAAGGCCGGCCTTCACGGGAAATATATTGGCCCACATAAAGACCAAAACCTCTCCCAGCATGTCAACGGTTCGATACAAGGTCATGCAGCGCGCCAAAAGAGACGAAAAAAGAGAGGGCACTATCGTGAAGATGACGCCGCTGCCTAATGACCCCTCCTGGGAGGTAATTGACGAAAGAGTTATCGAGGGCATCAACCTTCCCGACGCTGAAGTCATAGTATCGGGCGGAAGGGGACTCAAAAGGGCGGAGGACTTCAAAATGTTAGAGGAGCTCGCGAAGCTTTTGGGAGGAGTCGTAGGATCGAGCAGGCCCCTCGTGGACGAAGGATGGATAGGAAAGGAACATCAAGTAGGTTTTAGCGGCAATACGGTCAAGCCAAAACTTTATATCGCCTGTGGCATCTCGGGAAGTCCGCAGCATCTAGCCGGAATGAGGGACTCCGAAATGATAGTGGCCATAAACAGCGACCCGTCGGCCCCCATTTTCAGATACGCCGACATGGGAATCATCGGTGATATTTACGAGATAATACCCAAAATGATAGAAAAACTTAAAAGACGGTAAATTATAACGGGCAGCCCTCGAGGCTGCCTTA
The DNA here is from genome assembly GCA_002385485.1 of Acetomicrobium sp. UBA3949. Classification (GTDB taxonomy): domain Bacteria; phylum Synergistota; class Synergistia; order Synergistales; family Acetomicrobiaceae; genus Acetomicrobium. The sequence continues at coordinate 20,944 of DGDP01000015.1, forward strand.
TCTCTTTGTGCCCCTTGATTCCATTAGAATTGCAATTGGGCGTAATATCGGAACGTTTTCGCAAGTGATTTTAATAACTACTGCTATGGGAACGGCTAAAACCGCACCGACTCCTCCCCAGAGCCAGCCCCAAAAAAGGAGCGACAGGAGTACGACGATGGGATTGATGTTGAGGGCGTCTCCCACTACTTTGGGTGCAAGAAAATTCCCTATGCTCATCTGTATGACCAAGAGGACAATGGCCGTAGTTATCGCAGGTTTTATGTCGGGATAAAACTGCACTAAAGCCACCAATATGGGAGGAATGGAGGCAATCAAAGAGCCGACGTAGGGTATAAAGTTAAGCACAAAGGCCAACACTCCCCAGTTGACGGAAAAATCGACACCTATGACCTGTCTCTTATACACATCT
>DGDP01000029.1:0-425 GCA_002385485.1 Acetomicrobium sp. UBA3949
GAACAGTACATGAATTTGATAGAAAAAGTGGGAGGTAATCGCGGATGAGCGATCAGCGGTATGAAATTCGCATAGCCGGTTCAGGTGGGCAGGGCGTTATTTTGGCAGCCGTGATCGTCGGGGAAGCTCTTGCTTTGTACGAAGAAGGTTTGAACGTGGTGCAAACGCAAGCTTACGGTCCTGAGGCAAGGGGTGGAGCATCCAAGGCCGAGGTCATTGTTTCGCGGGAAAAAATAGATTATCCTAAGGCCACAAATCCCAATTTACAGGTCATATTGACCCAAAAGGCCTGTGACGAGTACGTTCACGATGCCTCTCCGAACAGCGTTGTCATAGTTGACGACTTCTTTGTGACTGAGCCTCCTAAGATAAATGCCAACGTTTATTCCCTTCCTATCGTCAGAACAGCCAGAGAGGAGATCGGA
>DGDP01000029.1:579-5163 GCA_002385485.1 Acetomicrobium sp. UBA3949
TTGCCTTGGGTACCATTGCAAGAATTTTGGAGAGTTGGGACTTGGCCAAACCGGAGTCAATTCGTAAAGCTATATTAGATCGCGTTCCAAAGGGAACGGAAGAGCTTAACTCAAAAGCTTTTGAACTGGGATACAAGCTCATGAAAGAAAAGCTGTAATTTAGAAAGGTATTGTTAATTTCTGGGATGAAACAAAACCTTGGCGACGAAATAATTCTCAATATCGAAAACGTTGACAGTAAAGCTCGAGGAATTGCAAGGGTCGACGGTTACGTAGTTTTCGTTCCAGGAGCCTTAATTGGTGAAACTGTCACCGCGCATATCGTCGAGCAGAAAAAACATTACTCTGTAGCTAAGATTAAGTCCCTGCTAAAGGCAAGCCCTTATCGAGTCCAACCCAGATGCGAAGTTTACGAGGCGTGCGGCGGTTGCAATATGCAGCACGCCTCGTATGATCATCAGGTGAAAGTAAAGAGCTCGCTGATAGAGGATGCAATTATCAGAATCGGCAAATGGAAAGAGGCAGATATTGCTCCAGTGATTCCGAGCTTTTTAGTGTGGGGATACCGAAACAAGGCAATAATACAGGCGCGATACCAAAAGGGTGAACGAAAGTTGGGATATTTCGCTCGAGGAACACATGATGTGGTGAACCTAAAAGCATGCCCAATTCTAGACCCTTCAATAAACCTCGTTTACGCTAACTTGCGGAATGCCGTACTTCAAAGTGATCTCTCCTTTTACGACGAAGAAAGAGGGGAAGGCTTGATACGCAATTTTGTCTTAAGATCTTCCTTTTCCATGAAAAAGATCCTGCTTGCCTGGATTTTCAGTCGTGAGCCCGACGACAGGGAGTGTAAAATGATCAGTGATATTTCAAACGGCCTATATGAAGATGTATCACCTTTTCTTGGCGGAGTTCAAATAAACATCAACCCATCTAAGGGAAATTTTATCTGGGGCAGCAAAACGCAGTCGTTGTTTGGTGAAGATGTCTTGGTGGAGAGGTTTGAAAATATTAAGTTTAGATTCGGTGTGTCCGATTTCTTTCAGGTCAATGTGCTGCAGGCCTTTAGGATGTTCGAAACTGTTGCGGAATTAGCAAGGGATAGCAAGCATGTGCTTGAGCTTTACAGCGGAGTTGGGAGCATGACGGCCTTTCTGGCGTCGTTTTGCAATGACATTGTTGCAGTAGAGGAATGGAGACCTGCTTACGAATCTTTGGTGTTTAATATGACAAACAATGGCATTAATAACGTTACTGCAATTTGCGGAAAGGCTGAAGATGTGGTCAAGACAAAAGTTAGTGGACACTTCGATATTGTGGTTGTGGATCCGCCTAGAACGGGTTGCCATAAGGACGTGTTGAATTTTATCGGTAGGGTGATAAGTCCGAAAAAAGTTATATATGTTTCCTGTAATCCTGCTACGCTTGCCAGGGACAGCAAAATATTGAACGAATATGGCTACAATATGGGAAAAGCAATGCCATTGGACATGTTTCCTCAAACAAGCCACGTGGAGTGCGTGGTATTGATGCAGAATGTACAAAACAAATAAGCGCCTGAAAAACGCCTTGAATACAGGGTTTCCCGGCTGGCGGGGTTGTGTTTGCGGGGACATATCTACTTGCATAAATTTATTCTAAAAGCTAAAAATGCACACCTTTCTGCAAATTGCAGAAAGGTGTGCATTTTAGTTTAATTAATTTAATACAGTTTGCGGACTTTTTTTAAGACTTTCTTTTACAGGTCGTATGTCTTACGGGAGAGATATTGTCAAATCTTGTGGATTGAGCATACGTACCCTTCAGTAAAACTGTTACTTGATCAAGCTGCGTTTTCCAATATTCCATCTACAAATTTCATGTTTTTCAGGACAAATGGTATGAGCTGATACCCTTTTATCTTTTTCCAGGTCTTTTGTGCTTCAAGGGCCAGTTTAAATACCATTGCCAATGTTGCCATCCTGGTTCCGCATCCCTTGGTTTTTTTCGTCCGCAACCTCACTGTTGCAAAGGTTGATTCTATGGGATTTGTGGTTCTTATATGGTTCCAGTTTGCTGCTGGAAAATCATAAAAGGTAAAGAGTACATCCTTGTCTTTTTCAAGACAATTCACTGCCTTTGAATACTTGTCTTTATAGGTCTTTACAAAGTGATCATAGGCTTTCAATGCATCTTCCTTCGTTTCTGCCATATACATCTCTTTTATATGTGCTTTGGCTTTGGATTGTATGCCCTTGGGCATTTTATCCAGTATGTTAGCGGTCTTATGAACCCAGCAGCGCTGCTCTCTTGTCTGGGGATATACTTCTCTCAGGGCACTCCAGAAACCCATGGCTCCGTCTCCTACTGCAAGGCGGGGACCCATCTCAAGTCCTCTACGCTTAAGATCAAGGAGCATCTCCTTCCAGCCTATGGTACTTTCCCTGTAACCGTCGCTCACTGCTAACAGTTCCTTATTGCCAAACTTGTCCGTTGCTATTATCACAAGTATGCAGCTTCTCGCATCGTCAAGCCTTATGTTGAAGTATATCCCGTCTACCCAGAAATAAACGTATTCTCTGTCTCTGAGATCCCGCCTGGTCCATTTAAGATATTCATCCTCCCACTGCTTCTTGAGCCTTACGACTGTGCTCGCTGATAATCCCGCAGCTTCTTCTCCAAGTATGGCCGAAAGTGCCTTGGGAAAATCATTGGTGGATATCCCCTTTAGATAAAGCGCTGGGATAAGATTGTCGATACTCGGTATCCTTCTCAGATAACGGGGAAGAATTGCGCTGGTAAATCCTTCTGCCTCTTTGTTCCTCGCTCTTAATCTCCTGTCATCTACACGAGGCTGTTTTACCTTTACCGGACCTATTCCTGTAAGAAGGTTTCTCTCAGGCAAATATCCGTTTCTCACTACTAAGCGGTGTCCTTTTTCATCAAGTGCTTTCTGGTATTTCTCTATGTACTCCTGCACCTCGAGATCTATTGCTAGCTGTAGCATGTCCTGGGCTCCCTCGCGAAGGGCCTGCTCCAAGGCAGATGCAAAATCCTCCAATGCTGGATTACCTGTGGATTTGTCAGTACAATTACTCATGAGCGTATCCTCCTATTCGGTTTGTTATTTTGTGGTGAAATTACTTACCGAAGGATACGCTCTTTCTTTTTCTACTTCCACCCCTTATCCACAACTTTTGATGGTATCTCCAATTACTGTTGGTTGGATCGAAACGATATGTGGCGTCATATTTTTGCTTGATCTAAAATAGATAAAAATTTAGCCTTAAGTATTAGATAACTTGTGGGGTGGTAAAATTGACAATTTCTGAAGTGAGCGAAAAATTTGGTATTCCTCAAGACACACTTCGTTATTACGAACGTATAGGGTTGATCCCTCGCGTAAACCGCAACGAAAGCGGCGTTAGGGATTACACTGAGGATGACTGTAACTGGGTTGAATTTATCAAGTGTATGAGAGGGGCAGGGTTATCGATTAGAGTATTGAAGAAATATGTGTCGCTGTTTCAACAGGGCGACAGCACGATCGAGGCAAGGAAAGGGATATTGATGGAGCAACGAAGGTGTCTTGCCGAACGAATTAACGAGATGAGAAAGACGTTAGATCGTCTTGACTATAAGATAGAAATGTATGAGAATATTCTCATGGCCGAAAAGGGTCTAATAAGGTCAAAATAATTAATTTGATATTTAACTTATATATTAAACTGAAGATAAGATTTGACGATGAATAAAAGCTATTTTAGCTATAAGGATATTTACATAAAGGACGGAAGAAAAGTATTAGAAGTAAATATACTTCCGGAAAAATATTGCAATTTTGATTGTGTATTTTGTCCCATCGGGAGGTTCCAACATAAAACAGATGTCCAAAGATCATTTCCTGGGACGGATAATTCAATAGTTGAGCTGAAAAACAATATAAATGTTTTGAATCCAGATTTGATCTTCATTAACTCAAAGGGAGAAGCCTTATTAAACGATAGAATTGACGACATCATAGATCTCATCAAGGCTAATGGTAAGGCTGTAAGGCTGTTTACTAACGGCTATTTGCTTGGAAGAAGTGAATACATGAAAATTGCCAATCGTTGCGATGAGGTTGTAGGCGAGATAAAGGTATTGTCGGAAGAGGACTTTCAACGTCTCCAACGGCCTATAGAAGGGTATACTTTGGCTGAATATATCTCAAACATGGCCGCTTTTAGGAGGCAATATGCAGGGAGATTCATATTTGAAATCACCATCATCAAGGGTTGTAGCGATGGTCCGGGATCAATTGAGAAGTTGAAGGACATAATCCGGGAAATTTCTCCCGACAAGATTATCGTTGCAAAAATCAACGACAAAAGATTTGAGAAAAAATTCAGCATAACCGACGAGAGACTTGAGGAAATATCAAGGGCCTTGCTGGATATTTAGTGTTACGGCTTTAGATTGTGTGATTATATTAACAATCATCGGGTTAGTTGCATCGATCATGAAAAATATCTCTCGATAGCTGTCTTGATCCTTGCAAAAGGAGCACCTTCTCAATATAATTTATGTGCAGGCGGACATAGCTCAGCTGGTAGAGCA
>DGDP01000081.1:0-291 GCA_002385485.1 Acetomicrobium sp. UBA3949
GCCGAAAATGAAGAAGTATTTGAGAAAATCGTCAAGCTTATCAATGGGTTCAAGGAATATTTTATATCCCACGGACAGCCCGTATATGAAAACCCGTCTCCTGGAAATAAGGCCGGCGGAATAACGACTTTAGAGGAAAAGTCCCTTGGTTGTGTTCAAAAGGGCGGTAGAGCGCCAGTTGTAGACGTCTTGCCCTATGGATGTCAAGTCACGAAGAAGGGGTTGTCTCTGCTGGAAGGGCCTGGCAATGACCTAGTTTCATCAACTGCTCTGGGAGCCGCGGGTTGTAAC
>DGDP01000081.1:536-12366 GCA_002385485.1 Acetomicrobium sp. UBA3949
TTCGCCGTAGTCGCGTGGGCTCGGAGATGTGTATAAGAGACAGGCTCTGGGAGCCGCGGGTTGTAACATGGTTCTTTTTTCGACAGGCAGAGGTACGCCTTTCGGCACATTTGTGCCTACCGTAAAAGTATCCACCAACAGCGATCTCTATCGCAGAAAAGGAAATTGGATAGATTTTAACGCAGGAAGTTTGCTCGAAGGAGAGCCAATGGAGAGGCTTTTAGATAAATTTATTCAAAAGATAATAGACGTGGCCAGCGGAGAAAAGACGAAAAGCGAAGAAAATGGATTTAGACAGATAGCCATCTGGAAAGGCGGAGTTACGTTATAATTTAAAAAAAGCGGGAGAATCTCTCCCGCTTTTTTTACCTTTGAACCCTCCCGCTTACGTCTCCACCCATCAGGTTTAGTACATCTTCTTTGTTTACCCTATTAAAATCTCCGGGTATCGTGTGTTTAAGAGCTGAAGCGGCTACGGCAAATTCCAAAGCGTCCTTGGGATCTTTAAAATGTCTCAATCCATAAATTAGGCCTGCACCGAAAGAATCTCCGCCGCCAACTCTATCTACGATATCCGTTATTTGATACTTGCGACTTACCATGAATGCGTCTTTATTGGCTAAAATAGCAGACCAATTGTTGTGGTCTGCGCTTACGCTTTCTCGTAATGTTGTGGCAACGTAACTGAGTTGAGGGTATAGATCGAATACGGTTTTTATTATTCCCTTGTAGCTTTCTGGGTCTAGGGCGCCTTTGGTTACGTCAATATGAGCATCTATTCCAAGCGCCAACTGGCAATCCTCTTCGTTGGCGATCATTACGTCGAGGTATTTAGCCAACTCTCTCATGACCTCGGGTGCTTTTTTGCCCCACTTCCACAGCTTTTTTCTGTAGTTCAGGTCGCAAGATACAGTAATTCCCATGTCTTTTGCCTTTTTAACTGCCTCTAACGTTGCCAGGGCAGCCCCCTCGGAGACGGCGGGTGTAATTCCCGTTACATGAAACCAATCGGCATCCTCGAAGATAACGTCCCAGTCCAGATCTTCCGGTTTGATTTCAGAAAAGGAGGAATGGGCACGGTCGTAAATTACTTGCGATGGCCTAAAACAGGATCCCTTTTGTGCGTAGTATATTCCTACCCTTTCACCTTTGAACACTATGTGCGAAGTGTCGATCCCAAAGGAACGCAAATTCATAACGGCTGCTTTACCTATCGGATTGTTTGGCAGTGCCGTGACAAAGCTCGTATTTTCACCGTAATTTGCCAAAGAAACAGCTACATTGGCCTCGGCACCCCCAAAGGTGGCCTCCAAAATCGGGCTTTGGAGAAGTACTTCGTGGTCCGGAGGCGATAGACGAAGCATTAACTCGCCGAAAGTAATTATTCGCTTCATGACATATCTTCCTCTCTTGCAAAATTATTTAATATTTTTTCTGATTTCAGCAATTTTCTCCACGACATCTTTTGCAGTACGTCTGACTGCTTCATAGTCGCCTTCAACTCCGTTGGGTTTTGTTATGCCAGAACCCATACCAACCGCGTAAGCGCCAGCCTTGAACCATTTATCCAAATTATCGATGTTTACGCCTCCAGTAGGCATCATTTTTGCGTAAGGTATGGGACCCAATACCGCTTTTATGAAGTCTGGGCCTAATACTTCTCCAGGGAATAGCTTTACCACATCAATACCTAATTCCATAGCACGCACTAATTCTGTTACAGTCCCTACGCCAGGCATGCATGGTATAGAGTAGCGATTGCAGAGCCTAATCAAATTTTCGTTGAGGTTAGGGGCAACTATATATTCTGCCCCCGCAAGTATACATTGACGTGCTGTTTCTGGGTCCAGTACAGTTCCAGCTCCCAGTATAAGGCCTTTATGAGCATACTCTTTAGCCAAATCTTTCATGATATCGATAGCATTTGGAACTGTCATTGTGATTTCAACCGCGGGTATACCTGCTTCAAATATAGCGTTGGCCAGCTTCAGACCTTCTTCGCCATTCCTTGCACGCACAATGGCCACTATGCCCTTTTCGTGAATCTTTTGAAGTATTTCGTATTTTTTGATAGACAATTTTTATTACTCCCCTCTATTGTGATGTGACTGTTATTGTCTTATTCCATAGTATGGTATATAAAACCTTATAATGAAACAATTTTATAATAAACCCGCATGAGGAGAATGTCAAGTATTCAAAAATTCCTGCAATTAGAATTCCTATTGTTCAATTAAAACTATAATAATCCATGCACCCAAGGGAATCGTTGAGGGCTTGGCGGTAACATGCTATTAATATGATATGTTAAATTTGCTTTTAATATCTTGTAATCTACTTGACTACTGGATGCCGTTTTATGTAGAAGCGGGTTGGGGTTTTGCATGGGGATTTTTTTGAGATTAATAATACGTCATTTTTATTTCCCACATTTTCTATGCCAATACAAAGTTAAATGCTATCATATTCTGAAGCACGTAGAAAGCAGGGGGTGTATGCTTTGCTTTGGAAGATTGGTATCGTCGGATTTGGGAACGTCGGACAAGGTTTAGCTCACATTTTGAATCGAAAGAAAGAGGTATTACAACAGCGTTACGACTTTGAATTTTCGGTGACCTTCATTGCAGACCCCGTTAGAGGTTCCCTATTTAATGAAGATGGATTGGATTTAGATGCTATATTAAAGGAAATGGCTCAAAAGGGGTCTTTGAAAAATAGACCGGAGTTTACATCTGAAGGGACTTTACAACTAATTGAAAGGGCAAAAACGGATATCGTCGTCGAAGCGACTATTACCAATCTAGAGTCAGGAGAGCCCGGGTTGTCGCACATGCGCAAGGCTCTTTCAGTCGGGTCCCATGTCGTTACCTCAAATAAGGGCCCTATAGCCTTGGCTTTGGAAGAACTGGAAAACGTCGCCAAAGAAAACGGTGTTTGTTTGAGATATGAAGGTGTAGTTCTATCGGGTACGCCCTGCATAAATATGGTGTTGGAATGCATGAGCGGGTGTGATGTAAAGTCCGTAGCGGGTATTGTTAACGGTACGACAAACTATATATTGAGCAAAATGGAAGAGGGATACGACTATCTTGAAGCTTTGATGGAAGCGCAAAAATTGGGATACGCTGAGGCAGATCCAACCTCCGATGTAGAAGGCTGGGATTCTGCAGTAAAAGCGACTATAATGGCGAAGTTATTTTTTGGGGCGAATATTAAAGTTACCGATATCGCACGACAGGGTATAACAAAGGTTACAAAAGAAGAAGTGATCGAGGCAAAAAAAGAAGGAGAGCGCATTAAATTAATTGCAGAGGTCAGAAAAGAGGGGAGCGAGATTTTGGCAAGCGTATCTCCCAAGTTCATTCCTGTAAGTCATGCTTTAGGTAACGTGATGGGTCCTACAAATGCATTGACAGTGGCTACAGATCACTTAGGAGAGGTGACTGTGATAGGCCCCGGGGCGGGAAGAATAGAAACAGGTCAGGCATTGTTGTCCGATATTTTAGCCATACACCGAACACGCCTTTGCTCGGTGCATTGAATTTATTTGGATACTATTTAAGTATTTTTACTCATAGGGGTATACTTTGGAATACCGAGGACTCGCATGGCATCCCTGTTATCATATGGACGTAGAATGAAAATTAAACAAATAAGGGAGGTGTTAGGTCATGAAGAGACCTTGGGTTCCTGTTTTAGGTGCTTTGCTCGTATTGTTAATCGGTGGTTCTGCCTTTGCCTTTTATGGTTCCGGTCCTAGGAGTATGTGGGGTGCCGGTTGGGGAGGATGGTGCCCTGGTCCTGCCTACATGTGGGGCGGTTACGACGGTGACGATGACTTTGGAGGACGAAAAGGATTGGGGAGATATCCCTATAAATATGAAGTCCCGGCAGAGATAGCCCAGAAGATGCGCGATCTCGAGCGCACTCGATTAGAATTAAGAATGTTGTTTTTAGAGGATAAATTAGATCAAAAAAAGGCAACGGAGCTACATGAAAGGATTTTATCTCTGAGAACAGATGTCTCCCGATGGCAATTTGAGCAGTGGCTTAAGGGTATAGAGCAGCGACAAAGCGGTGCACCATCTAATAACCAATAAAATTAAATGAAAATTACACAAAGGGTACTTGGATAATTTCTAAAACTAGGTTACTATATTGTTACAAGACAATTTTTGGGAGGCGTTTAGATGAGGGAGGGGTTACTGACGTTCAGGGTGATTTCCAACGCGCCCGAAGAGGTGGCGTTCAAGGGCGTCGGTAATGTCTCAGAGGAAAATAAAACCAATATGTTTGTGTCCGGAGAGGGTTGGGGTGTCCTGCCCTCTCCAATTTTTTTATCTTAAAGGAGGCGACTGAAGTGGAGGATTTGACGCTCAAGGAAAAATTGGGGGTAAACGAGGTTAGGGTGTCTGGCTATTTGCATTTTCTTAGCGGCGAATCGATAAAGGAAAACAGATGCGGAAGGTACTTTCAGTGTTCTCTGCGAAGGGATTTCATCGATATAAACGGAGAACCCAGGCATGACTATTTGCTTATGAGAACTTATGATCCTCAAATCGAAGAAACTTTATGCTCTCTCGAAGATGGCGCTCCTATTTACGTTGAGGGAGAGGCCCGCTCCTCTCTCGGCAGCGGAAAGATGTACATATTGATAAAAAGCGTGACGCTTCTTTCTTAAAAGGTGCTTCAAAAGGGCAAGCTTGAATTATAAAAGAGCTTGCCCTAAAATGGTTAATAGAATTTAGGTATTACTAATAATGTTATTATATCCTTAAATAGAAATCGCCAGTGGAGATGACGAGATGAATACTACTAATGAGGAGAAAAGGAATTTTCGAATAACGGGAATGACTTGTGCGACATGCGCAATGATTGTCGAAAAGGCATTGAAAAAAGTGGAAGGGGTTAAGTTTGCCGCTGTTAATTTGGCAACTGAAACTGCATTTGTTCTGTTAGAGAAAGATGTTCCCCAGAGGGTTTTGGAAGAGGCAGTCGAAAGGGTAGGTTATGGTGTAACCTATGAATCTACAGAGGACTTTGAAGCTCTACGTTACAAGGCATCTAAACGAAACGTTATGTTCGCATGGTCTATAACGGTTCCTCTAATGTTATTAATGTTTTTACATATGACGGGATATCATATTTCGTGGTTTTTTTACGCTGAGACAATAGCCTCGGCATTGGTCATATTTATAGCAGGAAAACAAACAATAAGGGGGGCATGGATCGCTTTATCTCATTTTCATGCCAATATGGATGTTCTCGTTTTTTTAGGATCCCTCACTTCATTGATAACTGCCCTATTGGCTTCGGTCGGTTTATTCGAGACGTCTTTTGGAAGTATAGGGGCAATGATTATGTCAATTCATCTGACTGGACGCTTTATAGAATCCCGCTTGAGGGACAAAGCCTCCAAAGAAGTAAAGGCGTTACTGATGCTAAAGGCCCAGGAAGCAAGAGTTATCACTGACGATGGCAAGGAAATTTTAATGCCCATAGAAGTCGTAAAGCAGGGATTTTTGATAGCAGTTAAGCCGGGAGAGCGTATTCCTGCAGATGGTGAAGTTGCAGAAGGCGCCTCTTCAGTGGATGAAGCGATGATCACAGGCGAGCCAATGCCCGTTCTTAAAAAATCGGGCGATAAAGTTACCTCTGGCTCTCTTAACCTATCTAGTTTCCTCAAGGTTCGAGTTATTCAAGTCGGTGAAGATACCTTTCTTTCGCAGATGATATCGTTGATTCAGGAAGCTCAGGGTTCAAAGATTCCTATTCAGGCTCTTGCGGATAGGGTTACAAATGTCTTTGTTCCAATAGTGACTTTTCTTGCTCTGCTATCGGGTGTGCTATGGGCTTTTAACGTGGATGAGTGGGGAGGCTTTTTAAGCCATGCTAAGCAGATTTTGCCCTGGGTTATCGAGTCTAGAGACCCTCTGTCGGTAGGAGTTTTTGCCTTTGTTACAACCATAGTGATCGCCTGTCCCTGTGCGCTTGGTTTAGCGATACCAATGGCTTTGATAACGGGAACGAACAAGGCTATGCGTCAGGGGCTCATAATAAGAAATGCAGAGGCCATACAAACTACAAAAGATGTAGGCGTCGTTATCTTCGATAAGACTGGCACTCTTACTTTGGGATCACCCAAGGTTGTAGAGCACAACCTTACGGAAGAAGTGGCAAATATCGTTGGAAACTTGGAGTCCCTGTCCAATCACCCTTTAGGAAAAGCTATAGCTGAATTAAAGAAAGGCGATGTCGAGATAAATGATTTTGAAGAGATAGTTGGCGAAGGTGTTAGAGGCACGGTAAGGGGTCAGGCATACTTGGTCGGAAGACCGGAAAATCCTCAAAGATATCGTCAATTACTTGAGAAGGGCTACACAGTTGTCGAAGTAAAGAGGGATGGTTCTATATTGGGCTACATTGGTGTATTTGACCCAATAAGGGAAGATTCCTTTGATGTTGTGCGTAGCCTTAAGAGCATGGGCATAGATCTCGTGTTAGCCACAGGCGATGGTGAAGGAACAGCAAAAGTCGTCGCAAGTGAATTAGGTATAAAGGACTTTTATTGGGGCGTTCGTCCGGATGATAAGGTCGATATCGTAAGGCGCTATCAAGGAACGGGCAAAAAGGTTATGATGACAGGAGACGGCATGAACGATGCTGCTGCTTTGAAAGCTGCCGATGTAGGTGTGGCCATGGGGAGCGGCACAGATCTGGCCATAGACAGTGCAGACGTCGTAATATTAAAGGGTGGAGCGTCAAAGGTTGTGGATCTCATTGAGATATCGAAAGAAACCTTTAGTATAATTAGACAAAATTTGGCATGGGCTTTTGGATATAACGTCATAGCGATCCCTATGGCAATGTCTGCCTTGTTGCACCCGATTATTGCCGAAGGGGCTATGGCTTTGAGTTCTATATCAGTAATATTGAATTCGTTAAGGATAAAAAGTGTTTGAATGAAAGGAGTATCTCTATGACTGAGGAAAGGATTTCAGACATTCCCGATAGGGATGAAATACCGGAGGAATATAAGTGGCGACTGGAAGATCTCTATCCAAATTTAGAGGCCTGGGACGAAAGGTTACGTAACCTGGAAGTTAAGGTGGAAGAATTGCAAAGAGCCGGCAACGACATTGTTTCTTCAGCCAGATCGCTTTTAAATGCTCTTAAGCTCAGGGACGAAGTTGCGGAAGAGTTGGGAAGGCTTTATGCCTATGCTTCTTTTAAAAGTCACGAAGACGCCCGAGATACAAAGGCCCAATCGATGGCGCAGCGCGCCTCTTTGATATATCTGCGCTTTTCCGAGGCAGTATCCTCTTTTGTGCCTAACATAATATCGCTGGGTCCAGAGGGAGTTGAAAGGTATTTAACCGAGGAGCCGAGCCTTGATTTATACAGGGTTGAACTTGCCAGGATAATGCGCCTTAAAGGTCATATTCTTTCTGTTGAGGGGGAAAAATTGCTTGCCATGTCCGGAGATGTGGCGAGAGTTCCCGAAGATGTATTTTCATTCTTAACAAATGCAGATATGGAGTTTCCGAAGATCAGGGACGAAGAAGGAACGGAGGTGGAACTGTCCGAGGAAAGGTATTCATATTTTTTACACAGCAGAGACAGGCGCTTGCGTCGCGATGCCTTCAAGGGACTTTTTTCGAGTTATAAAAAAGTAAAAAATACGCTTTCTTCCACCTATTTAGGAAGCTTAAAAAAGGACGTGTTTTATGCCAAAGCGAGGAATTACGACAGAACGCTAGAGGCCTCGCTTGATCCGGAGAACATCCCGACAATCGTTTATGAAAAAGCATTAGAAACGATAAACCAATGGCTGTCTCCTCTTCAGCAATATGTATTGTTTAAAAAAGAAGTATTAAGTCTGGATGAGATGCATTTTTACGACCTTTACGTTCCTCTTTTTCCGGAACCCAAGACGAGATACAGCTTTGATGAAGCAAAAAATATCGTCATAGAGGGCCTATCTCCTCTGGGCGAGGAGTATCGGAAAGCTCTTCTGGGAGCCTTCGAAAACAGGTGGTTGGATGTTTACGAAAACAGGGGCAAGAGGAGTGGGGCCTACTCTTGGGGCGTTTACGGAGTACATCCCTACGTGCTTTTAAATTTCAACGGGACCTTCAGGGATGTCTTCACCCTGGCTCACGAAATGGGACACGCAATGCATTCCCATTTTACTTTTAAAAACCAACCTTACGTATATTCCGGCGTCAGCATTTTTACGGCCGAGGTCGCTTCAACGACTAACGAAATATTATTGCTTGAGCACATGATTAAAGGAGCTAACAATAAAGCCGAAAAGGCCTATTTGATCAACTATGGATTGGAACAGGCGCGCACCACGGTCTACAGGCAATTGCTCTTTGCGGAATTTGAACTTCAAGTACACGAAAGATTGGAGAGAGGTATTCCCTTGACAAATGAAGACTTTAGCTCCATATGGAGAGATTTGTATGAAAGGCACTACGGCGATACTTTATTTATAGATGAAGAATTGCCTTTGGAATGGGCCAGAATTCCGCACTTTTATAATGCCTATTATGTTTACCAATACGCCACCGGCTATTCGGCTGCCACTGCAATTGCTGCGAGCATATTGAAAGACGGAAAGCAGGCGGTGGATCGCTACTTGAAGTTTCTTTCCTTGGGCGATTCCATGGATCCCGTTGACGCCTTGAAGGTAGCGGGAGTGGATATGACTTCACCTCAACCCTTGGAAATGACTTGTAAAAAATTTGAGGAAGATTTGAACACATTAAAAGAACTGATGCTAGAAGGATAAAAAAAGAAGGAGGAGATTTATGGATGGCACATTTCATATTGGATGTTCCGGATATGTCGTGTCAACATTGCGTTAAGCGAATTTCAAGGGCTTTAGAAGGTTTGGGTTTAACGGAATTTAAGGTGAACCTGGATAACAAGACGGTCGAAGCAAATACCGATGACATTGAAAGCGTCGTAGAAACTCTGGACGAAATCGGATATGAAGCCACGTTAAAAAATTAAGCGCTCTTCGTGTATTTGTCGGCTACGCAGGAAGCGGCGAAGGCATCCGGTTTTATGTGGGCCACGTAGCCGCTTCCTTTTACCATGCCGACAACCATATTTAATATCTCCCTCGTAAGACCCTTTTCTCCGACGTCGAGGTGTATCTCAAGTAATTGTCTATATTGTTCGCAAAGAATTATGTCTTGGGCAAGAAGTTGAAGTATTTCGCTTGCAAGCGTAAGGCTCATCGATGTTTCCGTTAAGATGCGTTCTTTAATGGAGTAGGGTTTTGAATCGTAGGTTTTTCTGTAAAAGTAAATTCCGCCTCGTCCGATTCTGTGAACCACTATTGCGGAAACGAAAAGCGTACTGTTGATCAAAAGCTGTGAATCGGTTCCAACTATTATCCGATAATTCCCTTCTTGAACCATAAAGTTGCACATTCGTTTGATCACTTGGTCGAGTTCGAGAGGACCGTAAGTAGGGCTAATGAACACCAAAGATCATCTCCTTCTTCGTCAAGGGTTAAATTCTATTATATTTTAGATCACATCATATTGCATCAGTCTTACAGATTCGCTACACTTTATACTTCAAATGACCGTTTTTTATGTTAATCTATTGACAGTTGGAGGTGAACTTTTATGAAATCATTGGTTTTTAAAATGGGCGACGATACCCTTCTTTGGGACTGCCAGCATGACATAATAAATACGACAACTCGAGCGGGAGAAGTAAGTCCCGTCGACGTAGAACAAGCTTTGAATTCCCCAATAGAATCGCCTCGTTTAGAAGAACTTGCTGTCGGTTCCCGCAAGGTTGTCGTTTTAGTGCCCGATATCACACGAGCCTGGCAGGGAATAGACAGGATGTGTGTAGCCGTCAGAAAAAGGTTGAGCACGGCAGGCGTAGGTGAGGTAACTTGGCTTATAGCTACAGGCCAACATCGCAGGATGTCGAGTGATGAAGAAAGGACAGTTTTAGGCGAAGCGAGAAAACCTCAAGACCATGTCCTGTGTCATCAATCCACCGAAAATTTAACGGACACCGGGAAGGTGACCAGCCGCGGCACACCTATAGTGATACAAAAAGATGCCTATGAGGCAGATCTTTTGATCCTCTTGGGAGGTGTTTGCTATCATGATTTGGCTGGCTTTGCAGGGGGGAGAAAAATCATAATTCCGGGCATAAGTTCAAGAGAATCGATCCAGGCAAACCACCGTAACGGATTGATAGGAAATGAATTTAATGAAAAAGTTACCTGTGGCGAGCTCGATAAAAACCCTGTGGCTCTAGATATGGAAGAATATGCAAAGGTTGTTTTGAAGGACAAAAAATCATTTCTGTTAAACGTAATAACTGATGAGAGAGGAAAACCACATTCGTATGTAGCAGGGGATTTCTTGGAGGCCTGGAAAAAAGGAGTAAGAGAAGCTCAGGTTTTGCAGACCATATGGGTGGATGAGCTTGCAGATGTAGCCTTTGTCTCATGTGGAGGTTATCCCTATGATTTAGAACTCTACCAGGCGACAAAAGCGCTGACGGCTGTATATCATGGCATCAAAGAGGGGGGAGGCATAATTTTGGTCGCAGAACTCAGGGAGGGCATGGGTACCCCCATTTTTGACAGATTCATGAGGCTTGCAATGGGTGACTTAGCTGTAGCGATAGAGGAACTGAAGAAGGATTTTACAATTCCTGCTTATATAGCTACAAAAACGGTCTATGAGCTTCAGGGGCGTAGGTGTGCCTTGGTCGCGAAAAACAAGAATGTTGCCTTTCCTGGACTAATAACAGACAATATAGAAGAAGCAGCAAATTACGTTTTGGGCGAGGCTTTTGCTGGAAGAGCTTTGTACGTACCTACCGGGAATGCGGTTCACGTAGAGAAAAATTAACAGGGAGGTGCGAAACGGTGTTATATATAGTTATCTTTTATATGGCGGTGCTTCTTTTAATAGGTTGGTGGGTTGGCAAGGTTTATGTCAAGGGGATGACTGACTTTTTGCTTGCGGGCAGAAGGCTCGGCATCGTCCTTTGTGCCGCTACTCTTGCTGCAACGCATTTTGGAGGCGGTGCGGTCATGGGTGGCGGAGAGTATGGTTTCAGGTATGGGCTGTCAGGAGCATGGTATGGCGTTTCCTGCGGCATTGGATTAATTTTATTGGGTTTGGTCACTGCCAGGAAATTTCGCGATCTGGCCTTTTATACCGTCCCGGATTACCTTGAGAAGCGTTATGGTGGCAAGACTATTAGGGCTCTTGGTTCATTGCTTTCTATAGTTGCTTTAATAGGAATTTTAGCAGCACAGGTACTTTCGGCTAGAGGAGCTTTGGGTATTTTGGGAATAACCGGAAATACCGGAGCAATACTGGCGACATTTGTCTTCATCATATACACCACTGCAGGGGGGATGTGGGCTGTAACTTTAACTGATTTAATACAGATGCTTCTTGGAGCTATCGGAGTTATAGTTGCAGCATCTGTAGTTTTAGGACATACCGGAGGTTTTGGAGGTCTGGAATCGCTTCTTCAGGCGAAAGCCGTTGGGCCGGAATATTTGAGCATATGGGGAATGGGAACCGCCAGCATCATGTGGTTGCTCGTCCCTACAGTGATGTACACTCTGATAGGCCAAGACTTTTACCAAAGGCTTTTTTCTGCTAAAAATGGGACAACAGCTAAAGGAGCTGCCCTGGTAGGCGGCATTGTTTTGGTAATAGTCAGCTTTTTCCCTGCCATTATGGGCATGGGTGCCAACGCTTTGGCAGATCTGGAAGATCCGTCGATGGCCGTACCCTGGATATTAAAGAACATGATGGGACCG
>DGDP01000097.1 GCA_002385485.1 Acetomicrobium sp. UBA3949
AACTTACGAACCAGCCTTCCCCTGGCATCCAC
Source organism: Acetomicrobium sp. UBA3949 (assembly GCA_002385485.1). Lineage (GTDB taxonomy): Bacteria > Synergistota > Synergistia > Synergistales > Acetomicrobiaceae > Acetomicrobium. Next base: position 33 of record DGDP01000097.1, read on the forward strand.
CTCTATGGCCTCCCCGCCAAAATTACCGCGTAAAAGGTGTTCGAACTTCGCCTCAACCCCGGATTTGCCTATCTCATCGCCGCCCTGATAGCCTCTGCTGCCGTATCTTTTAAGCTCCTCTTTGTTAATGCTGCCCACATAGCCAACGACATGAGACATGACCTCCCCTGCAGGATATACGCGACGCCACTGAGAGACGGGCACCAGCTCCTGGGGAAATTCAGGGTCCGCCACTATCGTTGCCATTTGCGCCAGGGTAAGGTTATTGACCAATGTCACCGACCTGTAGGGGACCGTATATTGGCTCTTCAATGTTTCTTTGAGATCCTCAGGCCTTTTTACGATCCCGTGTTTTCCAAGGAAGGATGCGATCCGTTCTATGGTTTCCTCGCTCTGCATGGAGAGAGGGTACCCTTGAATGGAAAAAGTGCTGATGCTTACGGCTAGAGGGATTTGGTTAGCATCGAAAATAGTCCCCCTCTGAGGGGAGAGCCTGATCACTCTGAGCCTGTTTTCCGTAGCCAATCTGACATAATCGTCACCATGCATCACCTGAAAGACGAACAGAGCGATCATCAAAAATAGCAGTATAGCAAATGCAAAATAACTACAGTACAAAAGGCGTTTATCGATCGTCAAAGGAAGATCGAGGCGTTTCAATTAGTCCATCTCCCGATGAAATATATATGCATTCATAAAGATACAAAAAAGAAAAGCGCCAGCTTGCTTTACCACAAAAGCAAGGCCTATATGCAAAATTGGGGCATCGAATATAAATGCTTCCGCTATAGAAATACAAATATGGGAACCAAGAACGAGAAGCGTCGCAGAAAGAGATGTTCTCGCTGTTTGAGAAATCGCCCCCCAGATCAACTTGACTGCCAGCATAGCGGAAACGTAGAAAAGGGAGCTAAAGCCTAAAGGGCTTCCCCACCGCAGATCCCATAGGAGTCCACCGACAAATGCGGCAACCAAAAGATGAATTTCCTTTCCCTCTCTATTGCTGACAAGAAGCATTCCTAAGGTTAAAACGTAGAAATCCGGAATTCCCGAAAAGGGGTTAGCCAGGACTTGAAAAAAATCCTGGACAAGCCAAGTGATAATAGAGGCGAACCAAAGGGAGGGCATTTCACCTTACCTCCAATATCCTGACCCTTCGAAGGCGAGAAAAATCTATATCGGGCTTTACTTTGTATGTAACAAAATCTCCCTCGACGAAATCTTCTTCTGGACCATCCACAGCACCCACCAACAATCCGGGGTAGAAATTGCCCACGGCAAAGGCCGTAGCTATTTTCATGCCCCTTTGCAAAGGAGCTTTCCTGGGCATATAAAATAAGGACATGTTACCTTTCCCGTCTCCCGAAAGGACGCCGATATCCCTCGTGTCTTCTACGATAACGGGGATCCTAAGGTCGGGCGACGTCAACAACTCGACAACAGCCGTCGCATCTTCTACTATGGAAACTCTTCCTACGACGTTTTCGCCACTCAACACCGGCATGCCTTTCTTTACGCCGTCATCTCGGCCTTTGTCGATGGTCAAATATCTCCACCACCATCCGGGGTGTCGGTAAATTACTGTCGCATTCAAGAAATTAACCCCCTCTGCCGCTAAATAGGGGGAGGCTTCATAAGCTTCTGAGCCACTAAACTCCTTATCCCTGTTTAATTCCATTCGCAGGGCGACATTTTCCTTTTGCAACGAATCTATCTTTTCTAAAAACATCCTCTTATCTCGACTAAGAACTAACGCCCTGTTTATGCCCTCTCGAAGGGCCAGGGCAGGCAATTCCAAATGCCTAAGACCTTCATAAATGAAGCTTCTCATTCTTACATCGAAACTCGATTGATGACCGACTACTGCCATTAGCACCATGGAAAAAGCGATCAAGGATATGCCGACTTGCCAAAATTCAACCATCTTCCGATCTCGCATCGTGAAGCAGCACCTCTTGTTTAAAATAATAAAATATTATCATCGGAAGCATTAGCTAAACTGATATTAAAATCCGTTTCATCCTCTCCAGTTCCGATAGAACCTTCCCTATACCTATGGCTACGGCATAAAGGGGTTGATCGGCGCACATGATGGGGATGTTAAGAGACGAAGATAAACGCTTGGGCAATCCCTTCAACATGGCTCCGCCTCCAGTTAAAATTATGCCCCGTTCGACGATATCCCTAACGAGCTCCGGAGATGTTCTTTCAAGCGTCTCCAGAACCGTCTCTTCTATCCTTTTGATCATCGGCTCTAAGGCTACGCGAACGTCGGATGAGGTGATGGTCAGACTCTTGAGCAATCCGTTGCTCAAATCGCGCCCCCTAACCTCGATCGAAGGCTCCTCATCCAACGGGCAGGCAGATCCCAAGGCGATCTTTATTTCCTCAGCGGTAGCTTCTCCGATGCACATCTTGAAGCTTTGTCGGAGCAACTCAATAATTGCCTCATCAATATCGTCCCCCGCCACCCTGAGGGAAGAGCTTTCCACAATGCCGCCCAAGGAGAGAACAGCTACCTCTGTAGTGCCTCCTCCTATGTTGATCACCATGGACCCCTTCGGTTCATGAATGGGAAGCCCCGCACCCAAAGCAGCCGCTAGGGGCTCTTCTATGATATAAGCTTCTTTTGCTCCCCCGCCCAGACAGGCATCTATTACAGCTTTTCTTTCCACCTCGGTAACACAGGCAGGCACGCTCACCACCACCCTCGGATGGGCAAATAGACGCCTGTCTCCGTTGATCTTTCTTATATAATATTGCAACATCGCTTCAGTAACATCGAAGTTAGCGATAACGCCATGTTTAAGAGGTCTTAAAGTCACAATGCTCTGGGGGGTCTTGCCGATCATTTCCTTTGCCCTCTTCCCGATGGCAATTATTTCATCCTTGGAATTCAAAGATTTACGGTAGGCCACAACCGAGGGTTCGTCAACCACTATTCCTTTGCCATTCTGATAAACTACCACATTGGCCGTTCCCAAATCAATTCCCATATCTCTAGCGAACAATCCCGACAAAAACCTAAACAAGGAATTTAGACCTCCTTCTCGATCTCCAAAAACGCTGAATTATAATGGCAATAGATGTAAAGGCCAATTTAGCGCACATCGCGCTTTCCCGGCCAGAAAGGATTTTCTCGCCTTTCTCTGCCCAGCGTCGTCTCCGGTCCGTGTCCCGGAAGGACCTTCAGATCATCGGGAAGATAATCCAATTTTCTCAACGACGACTCAAGGGCGGCAAAATCCCCTCCGGGCAAATCAGTCCTTCCAACGCTAAGGGCAAAAATGGTATCTCCCGAAAAAAGCAGCTCTTCGCCCTCATGGCTTGCAAGATAGCAGACGCTTCCCGGAGTATGGCCGGGGGTATGTATAACCCTTATTAAAATCGAGCCTATCTTTATCGACTCCCCATCGGACAAGGGTTTCACCCTGCCATCCACTTTCACACTTTCACCGGCAAATTGAGAAAGGTTCTTCATTGGATTGGCCAACATGCCGAAGTCGTCTTCATGCACCGCTACTGGACAATCGTAGCGATCCTGCAGAGCCTTGACCCCGGCTATATGATCCACGTGGCCGTGGGTCAAGAGAATAATCTTCAATTCAAGCGAATTACCCTCGATGACAGCAATGACATCATCGGGGTCTCCGCCGGGATCCACGAAAAAGGCATTGCCGTCTTCATCATATACTAAATACCCGTTCGCAAACAGAGCTCCCAAGGGAAATCGCATGACCTTCATTTATTCAACACCTCTTTGCTGTCTAGTATCAATGTAACCGGGCCGTCGTTGCACAGACTCACCTTCATGTGGGTCTGAAAACGTCCCGTCTGAACATCGATCTTGCTTCTCTTTAATTCATCCAAAAACTCCTCAAAAAGTTGATTAGCCATATCGGGTGGCGCAGCTCCCAAAAAGGAGGGCCTTCTTCCTTTGCTACAATCTCCAAAAAGGGTAAACTGAGAAACGGCCAAAATGGACCCCTTTACATCCATTAAGGAAAGGTTGAGCTTGCCCTCGTCATCAGGAAAGACCCTCAGATTCGGTATTTTATTCGCCATAAACCTCACGTCTTCCAAGGTATCCTCTCGAGATACGCCGACCAAAAGGCACAAACCGGGGCCTATTTCCCCCAATATTTTACCTCCGACCTCAACCTTGGCCCAGAGCACTTTCTGCAAAACGACTCGCATATACTTACCCCCTAACGACCATGAGCACACCTTCGATCGAATTGATGCGCGCCATTATTCGGTAAAGCTGCTCTACGTCTTTGACCAATATCTCCAT
>DGDP01000112.1 GCA_002385485.1 Acetomicrobium sp. UBA3949
ATTCGGTTGTCGATGTTCGAGGAAACTGGCCGAAGCCCTGTTGCTCTCCACCTCGGAGGGGGAAGAGGCGAATGATGTTATAGAGGTAAGATGTCATTTTTGCAATAGAGTATATAGCTTTTCTAGGGATGAAATAAAGAAATTAAAAGGCGGTGAATGAAATTGAGAAGAACCCTCCTGCCCTTAGTTGCATTTTTTTTGCTTGTCCTCGGAGCCCTCTCCTTTGTCGAAGTGGCCCAAGGCTCTCAGGACAAGCTTGAATCTCTGTCTGCGGAACGTACAGGAACCATATTCCTGGAGGGCGAAATGCTTGGGGACCTTATTTTGGGAGCAAGGGCGAGGTTGGATTTTCTTTACATTGATGATGTGCTCGTCAAGGCCTCCATTTCTTCGGGGAAAACTCCCGATTGGCTTAAGTGGCATCTCGGTCATTTCGGAAGTCCAGAGACCGAGGGCAAAGAACTGTTCGTGCTCCGATACGAGGTCTATAAGCCCTGGGATTTTGACCCCTTTAAGATAACGGTCAACGGAGTTTGTTTGACTAAAGAAGATATATTGACCGGGTTCAATCGTTTTGCCTCAGGGGCTTTGCCTACAGGTACCGTAGACAGTATGGCCTTTACCGTTCCTCGGTCACCCGATGGGTTATATAATATATCCTACGACGAAGACCATATCGAGATTGATGTCAAAAAGATAAAGAGAACGAAATAATCAGGGAAGGTGATTTTTAATGCATAAATATCGATGTGCCAGTTGTAACAAGGAGTTTGAAAGCGCCAATTTTGCCCAGAGATGTCCTCATTGCCGCGGAAAGGTTTTAATTCACCTGGAAGGAGAATCGCCAAAAAAAAGATCCGCTGCTTGTTCCGGGGGGAGTTGTTCTTCCTGTAACGGTTGCGGCAGGTGATCGATGATGCTGACTTTAGGTATCGAGACCAGCTGCGATGATACATCCGTAGCACTTCTGGAGGGCGCAAGGCTTTTGCGCCGTTTTCTTGTGGCAAGCCAGCTCGAAGATCACGAGGCTTTCGGAGGAGTTGTCCCCGAACTAGCATCGCGCAAGCATCTCGAGAACTTCTTGCCCCTGCTTTCGCGGCTTCTGACGGAATGTGAGATAAAAAACCCGTCGAGGGAGATTCATTTAATAGCGGTTACAGACGGACCCGGTTTGATGGGATCTTTGCTGATCGGAACTACCGCAGCAAAGGCTCTGGCTCAAGTCTGGGAGGTCCCCCTAATAACAGTTAACCATCTAGAAGGACATATTTTCGCAAATTATTTGGCCCACGACGATTTGTTTCCTCCCTTTATAACGCTCATAGTCTCCGGCGGACATACCGAGTTGATTTTGGTGAGGTCCTTCGGGGATTATGCATTGCTTGGGGCCACGAGAGACGATGCAATAGGAGAAGCCTTCGATAAAATCGCTCGCCTCTTGGGCCTTGGCTATCCTGGGGGACCAGCCATAGAAAAGGTGGCAAGGGGCGGAGACCCTGCGGCTGTGGCCCTTCCGGTGCCCATGGCGGATAGTCCTGATATAGAATTCAGTTTTAGTGGCCTGAAGACCGCAGTGATATGGGCGTCGAAGAGAAATCCCTATTTAAAACTGGAGGATCTTTGTGCCTCCTTCCAGCATGCTGCTACTGAAGCTTTAGTGTGTAAGGTGGAGCTGGCTGTGAGGAAGACGGGCATTCGTAAAGTAGCCGTATCCGGAGGCGTTGCTGCAAACCTCGAGCTGAGGAGGAAGATGAAAGGTGTGCCATGGAAGACCTACTTTCCGCCCATAGAACTCTGTACTGACAATGGGGCTATGATTGCCGCTGCCGGTTATAACGCATACAAAAGAGGTGAGAGGGCCTCCTTGTCTTTCATGCCGGATCCCTCCAAATCATTGGTCTAGAAAAAGCCCAAAAAAACGAGAATAGAACAGTAATTTGTTTATAGCCGTCGATAAAAATGAATAAACGCCAATATTCATACTTGTATTATTCGCCGTGGGGACCTTAACATTAGTATCGCCTTGTTAGCACTAAGCATGATTGAGTGCTAACAAAGAGGATCATGATACCGTTCATATCAGCAGGGAGGGATGAAAATGCAGCTCAAGCCACTTGGAGATCGTGTAGTAATCAAGGTTCTAAGTCAGGAAGAAAAGACCAAAGGTGGAATCGTGTTACCCGATACCGCTAAGGAGAAGCCTCAAGAAGGAGAAGTAGTTGCCGTGGGAAGCGGCAGAGTGCTTGAAAACGGTCAAAAGTTACCCCTTGAAGTGAAGGTTGGCGAAAGGGTAATCTTCAGCAAGTACGCTGGGACCGAGGTCAAAATAGAGGGCGAAGAGTACCTTATATTGAGCGAGCGCGATATTTTGGCTGTAGTAAACAAGTAGTTGTGCTACGGTGCAATATTAACTTAAAGTCGTAAAGGAGGGAACTAATATGCCCAAGGTATTGAAGTTTGATGAAGATGCACGCAGAGCTTTGGAGCGTGGAATTAATAAAGTTGCGGATACTGTAGGTGTTACCCTGGGACCTAAGGGCAGAAACGTGGTCTTGGAAAAGAAGTTTGGATCGCCCACGATAACTAACGACGGCGTTACGATAGCTAAGGAGATCGAACTGGAAGAACCCTTTGAAAATATGGGAGCACAGCTTCTCAAGGAAGTGGCTTCCAAGACCAACGATGTTGCCGGTGACGGAACCACCACTGCTACGGTGCTTGCGAGGGCCATGATACGCAATGGCATGAAAAACGTAGCGGCCGGTTCAAATGGCATGTTGATGCGAAAGGGTATCGAGAAAGCGGTCGATGTAGTAGTCGATGAGCTTAAGAAGATGTCTATCCCTGTAAAGGACAGGGCCAAGATTGCCCAAGTGGCTTCTATTTCCGCCAATGACAAAGGCATTGGCGAATTGATAGCCGAAGCCATGTCCAAGGTTGGAGAGGATGGCGTAATAACCGTAGAGGATAGTCAGTCCGTCGGAACCACCTTGGAAATGGTGGAAGGTCTCCAATTCGACAAGGGATACATTAGCCCCTACATGATCACCGATCCCGAGCGTATGGAGGCTACCCTTGAGGATGCCTATATATTGATCAACGACGGGAAGATCAGCAATGTAAAAGATCTTCTCCCTGTATTGGAAAAGGTTGTGCAGACAGGGAAGCCTCTTTTGATCATCGCAGAAGACGTAGAAGGCGAAGCCCTGGCTACGCTCGTAGTCAACAAGCTCCGCGGTATTTTGCAGGTTTGTGCCGTGAAAGCCCCGGGCTTTGGCGAGAGAAGAAAGGCCATGTTGCAGGACATCGCTATAGTTACCGGCGGGCAGGTAATAAGCGAAGAGCTGGGAATAAAGCTTGAAAACGCAGATCTTTCCATGCTTGGTCGCGCTAAGAAAGTCCGCGTAACCAAGGAAGAGACGACCATAGTAGAAGGTGCCGGAGACAGCGAGGCCATAAGGAAACGCGCTGCCCAGATAAAAGCAGAGCTGGAAGAGGCAACCTCAGAGTACGACAAGGAAAAGCTTCAGGAGAGGCTCGCCAAGTTGGTCGGTGGAGTGGCTGTCATACAGGTTGGCGCTGCTACCGAGACCGAACAAAAGGAGCTGAAACATCGCATCGAGGATGCCTTAAGCGCGACGAGGGCTGCGGTTGAAGAAGGAATAGTTGCCGGAGGCGGCGTTGCTCTCATCAACTGCATCCCGGCGTTGGAATCCTTCATCGAAAACCTTGAGGGTGACGAGAAAATCGGTGCACAGGTAGTACTGCGTGCCCTTTCGGAACCGCTGCACTTAATAGCCGAGAATGCTGGCTACCAGGGTGACGTAATCGTGGAGAAGGTGCGCAGCTTGCCGAAAGGACAGGGTCTCAACGCTGCCACGGGCGAATATGTAGATATGATAGAGGAGGGTATCATAGATCCTCTTAAGGTTACGAGAAGTGCCTTGCAGAATGCCGGTTCAATCGCTGCCATGGTTCTCACGACTGAAGTTCTCGTGGCCGATAAACCGGAGAAGAAAGAAACTCCAAAGATGCCTGATATGCCAGATTACGACTAAGGGCATAAATCCTTCGAGGATATATACAAAACTTGTTAACCTAAAGGCTGTGGTCAGTGTGCCACAGCCTTTTTGATTTTGTAATATAATTGGGAAAACGGTACAGGAAAGAGAGGCGTAAGCATTCATGGATTTGCAGAACAGCTTGAGAGAGCTATTAAATTCTTTAAAGCGAGGAGAATTGGATGTAGATGAAGTCGTGGAAAAGTTGTCCTTTCTCCCATACGAAGATCTTGGCGATGTGAAGCTCGATTGGCATCGATCTATAAGGCGTGGGATAGGCGAAATTATTTACGCTCCGGGAAAATCTGATGAACAGTTAATTAAGATAGCAAAAAGCCTATCGGAACATAGGACTAATGCGATCTTCAGTCGTATGACGAAGGATAAATACGAAATGTTGAAATCCTTCCTCCCAAATATGGAATACAGAGATGATTCGAGGTTGGCTTTCTGTCGCTTTGAATCGCCGAAAGAGCGTGGGGAGGTGGCGATCATCGCGGCCGGCAGTTCCGACCGGCCGGTGGCCGAAGAGGCGGCGGGGGTGGCCGAATTCGCGGGTTGTAAAGTGAAAAGGTTCTACGATGTAGGCGTAGCAGGCATACATCGCCTCTTCCCCTATCTTCCCGAGATAAGAAAGTCGAGTGCTATCGTTGTTGTTGCAGGAATGGAAGGCGCTCTGCCGAGCGTGGTTGCCGGGTTGGTCTCGACTCTTGTCATAGCGGTTCCCACCTCCGTAGGTTACGGTGCGAGTTTTGGAGGCCTTGCTGCGATGTTGTCGATGTTAAATGCGTGCAGCGGTGGCGTGGTAGTAGTAAATATAGATAACGGCGTCGGGGCAGGAATAGCTGCGGCCTTAGTGGCGGCAAAAGATGAAGCGCGATAATAAGAATAAAAATAAGAATAAGAAAAACGTCGAATATAGGCCTAGGCTGTCGCGAGGCCGCTTGGTCGTCGGAGTGCTTGAGGTCAATCCCCGTGGGTTTGGTTTCGTAAGCTCCATGGGCATCCCTGACGTTTACATTGCCGAAGACGATATGGACGGTGCGATTCACGGAGATAGAGTGAAGGTTGTAGTATATGGAGGCAAAGGCAAACCCTATGGAAAGGTCAGAAAAGTCCTTTCAAGAGGTACTTCCGAAATCGTTGGCTTAATTAGGCGTGTAGGGAATAAGTTTCACTTAATTCCATTAAATCGACGCTATAATTTTACCCTTATTTTGGATGACGAAGGTGAATTGGAAGAGAACCAGGTAGCGGTTGCTGCAATTGAAAAATATCCCTATTTTCCTAATCCCGGCGTGGGAAGGGTCGTAAAAGTTTTGGGATCCGAAGGAGATCCAAGGGTGGGA
>DGDP01000089.1 GCA_002385485.1 Acetomicrobium sp. UBA3949
TCTTCCAGAGTCTTTGCGTAACTTTGCGCGACCTTGCCGGACTTTGAGTGAAAACTCCCGGCTATGATGGCTCCGCAAGTGTCCATCAGGCATCGTTTAGTTTGATGGATGACCTCTTTTGGCAAATTTTCGTAAGATGCCCTTTGTACAAAATCTGCCAGCCTTTCGGAGACGGTCTTCGTCATTGCTAGTCCTCCCAAGGTATTTCAAGCGAAAAGAGGGGAGCGTACTGCTGACAGCCGTAGACGTCCGTTTCGGCAGGTCCGCTGCTTGGGATCGGGCGCTGATAATTTGCCTTGATGCCCATGCCCGGATCGAAGAACATGAAGTCTAAGATCTTTTCGGGTTCTACGTTATAAGCCTTGGCTATCGCCTCCCTCGTTATGGCTCCGCTTTTTTTTACCCTTTCGTAAATTTCTCGGTCATCAAATATTATCTCCAGGGTTATCATGAAGCTTCCAGCATTCTTGCTCCTGACGGTTCTGGCTAAATCACAGATATTTTTTGTCTTCATGAACAAAACCTCCCAAAGTGTTCAATAATCTCTCTGTAACTTTGACTTTCAATATCCCCCTCTACTGTCATCTTCCACAGGCCTTCGAAAAAGGCGTTGGGGTAGTAGGGGGATAACATGGCTTGCAGCTTTTTCTTTAAGTCTTCGTCGGTAACGGGAAATTCAGGCTCTCCCTTGGCGACGGGGATGTATTTTTCAAAGCTTCGGCCGTCTTTTAAAACTACTTTCATATGGGCACCCCTTTCTTCGGGGTACAAATCGTTTAATTTTTGGTCTTCTATTACGCGAACTTTTTCTGCCAAGGAGATGAGCTTCGGATCGTTTAACGTCTCAGGTGTATAGTCTTGTAGCGTTACATTTCCTCGGGTCAATGCTATGGCCACAGCAAAGGGCAGGCTGAACATGGCCTCCTGCAGGGTCTTTGGCACCTGTATCCGGCCAACTTCCACGATGCCAAGCCTGTAAGTTTTGACTTCGATGGATTCTATATCGGCCGGTTCACAGGATAGCGTTTCCCTGGCCTCCCGCGCCAGGTCTATGGCGGCATGACAATGTCTGCAGGTGGGATAAAGCTTCGTGTAAGTATAGAGGATCTCAAATCGGGTTCCAAGGTCTCCTACTAAGGCTTCGGTGGAGTAATTCGAATCGCACATGGCCTTAAGCCAGCCGTGTTCTCCCTCAAAAAGGGTCCTGGGGGATTTGGCACCGCGCTTTGCTAAGTCTGCTGCCAGGACGCCTGCGGAGGCAGACTTTCCGGGCTGAAGGGGCTTTACGCCTGGATGGTCGTGAAGCATTTCTTGTAATCCTGCGCTTTGAAGCCCGCCCATTGATATGGCGTAAGCCGTCTTTTCTTCGTCCAAGTTTAAAAGCTTCGCACATGCTGCAGCAGCGCCTAAAGAGCCGCACGTTCCTGTCGAATGGAACCCTCTTTTAAGGTGCGCGGGGTTTATCGCCCTGGCTGCCCGAAGCATCATGTCGTAGCCGATGACTATGGCTAAAAGAATATTGGCATATGAGCTTTTCTCCCTTTCGGCTACGGCCAGCACGGCAGGCATGATTGCCACGGCAGGATGTGACGTTCCCCACCTGTGGCCGTCGTCGAGCTCTATAGCGTGGGCCATTACTCCCATTCCGAGGGCGGTGTTTTGGGCGGGCATCTTTCTGCCCACGCAAAGTAAAGTCGACTCAGGCTTGCCTCCGAGCTCCACAAGGTAGGGATTTACCGCCTCGGCCAGCTCTCCCACGTAGAAACCTGCAGCCAACTCGCTCAAGAAGTCTACCAGTGAACGTTTTGCTTTCTCGATGACTTCGGCTGGAACTTCGTCATACGACAGCGAGGCGTAGTAGCGGGCAAGTTTGCAGAGCAACGTATCCTTTTCGTCCCTCGGCGTGCTCATCGTTACCTTCCCCTAACAGTTTCAAAGGAGAATCTGAATATCTTGTCGTCCAGCGGATCGTCCAATCGCAGGAGGTGGTCTACCGTCCATTTATAGCATTTGTTTTTGGGATAAAGCGGTTCGTCAGTAAGAAGTGCCACCGATCCGCCGGAGGAATTCATCTGCCCGGGATAGCTCATGTAGAAAAAGCGGAATTTGGCGCACTTTGCCACGGAGGTGGCAAGCTCCTGATCCTTCGATATGGCTTCGATCACTACGGCTAATTCGTGGCTCGTTATCCGCTCTTGCGGTTCGAAATCCTTCATGATGGCGTTTTTGCCGTAAACGTGAAAGTAAAGTTCGTAGTCTCCGTCCCTGTGGGGTCCTATGATCTGAGAGACCTTCTTTCGGGTGTCCACCAATATTTGGTCGATGTTTGCGATGGCCCTCGTGTCCCTGATTCCGACCAGGTGATACACCCTGTAGCCCACCTCGCCGGCTCCCTCCAGCTTCACCTTGTAGGTTCCGTCGGGGGAGGGGACGAATTTGCTCCCATAAACCCTGGTGATGCGGTCCGTTTCGGCGACGTACTCGGATTCGTGCATGTCCAAAATCCCGCCGGGCACACCTTGTACGAAGGGGTTTGTCCTCTCGTACATCGAGTGGGCCGCCACGCTGTGGGGCGTTGCCCGCTGTGCCGGATGCATGGGCTCTATCGAAAAGTATTCTTTGGTGACAGTCGCGATGATGGATTCCTTCACCATCTGGGGCCAGCAGACCAGCGATGCACATTCGGCAGCTTTGCCCATATGCAGGCTGATGCCCTTGGGGAAGCCCTTATAGATGGGGTAGGCTGCCAAGACAGCGTCGTCGCAGGCCCTGCCCGCTAAAATTACGTCTGCGCCTTCTTCCAGGGCGTGTACGATCTGCTCTATGCCCATGGATGCCGTTACGTTTGTCGTCTCGTTTAAGACTTCTTCGGTAAGTTCGTAGGGAGCTTCGAGAGGTTCGATATCCTTGAGCCTTCTTTGAAGCTCCTCCTTGCTGACCTGAGAGTATATCAAGGCCATTTTGAAGGGCTCCAACCCATGTTTTTTGGCCAGCCTTCTGATGATATCGGCGTATCTGTCCACTGCGCTGTCGGTTCCTGTTGTGCTGCAGGAGCCAACTATCATGGGGACGTTTCTTTTTCTGCTTTCTACCAGGAGAAGTTCTAGGTCGTGTTCCTCCCATTCGATTGGGTTGTGGGGCATGTCGGCGCCCAAAAAGGTGGGGCCTGCATCGGCAGTGCCTGCATCTGCGGCGAAACAATCGATCTGACGTTTCACTCCTTCGTAAAAGGATCCCTCCTCGATTATGTTATCGCCCAAATTTCCCGTTGACACCAATAACGAAACCTTTTCCAATTCGATCCCTCCGATCGTGATGCCCTTTGCATCATAATAACGGATATATATTTCCTATCTTTGTCGAGCTTATCACTCCTTTACCTTTAAGTCAATATATGAAAAAGGGTTATATCGCTAAAAATTTATCAATTTGTCTTTGACCAAATGATACTATGCATATATATGTATTGTGCCGGTCATGACATTTCTTTTTATTGATAAGCAAGGAAACTAACTCAATTAGCGGCGAAACGAAGGAGATACAGAGGTGTCTCGCCTTCAAAGACCGCCGGAACCTACGTTATATTAGTGATGTTTTTGTTCGCCCTAGGGATATTAAGAGACATCATCGATATCACTAAAAATCATGCCATCCTACTATTGACAAAAATTATATTAGTGGTATTTTTAAAACAACCAATGGAAAGACACTTCCAATATTGCATGCTTGAATAACTATCTTACCTTAAAACATCAAAACATCGCCCACTCCTATACGAAAGAGACGACAGGGGGCATCGATGTGGGAAAGACGATTGTCGAAAAGATAATTTCCGGTCACGTCGGCGAAGAGGTTAAGGCAGGAGATTATTGCGTGGTACCCGTAGATATGTTGATGTGTCACGACGCCACGGGCCCGCTTGCGATCAAGGCCTTCAGGGAATTTGAAAGGGAAAGGGTGTGGGACCCCACAAAGGTTGCCTTCGTCCTTGACCACGCCACGCCAAGTCCAAACGAAAGGATCAGCGGTCTCCACGACATGTTGAGAAGCTTCGCGAAGGAGCAGGGAATAAGGTTCTTCGACGTCGGCGAAGGGATCTGTCATCAACTGATGTTGGAGAAGGGGATGGTCTTGCCTGGCGACATCGCCCTCGGGACCGACTCTCATACCTGCACTTACGGTGCCGTCGGGGCATTTTCCTTCGGCATAGGATCAACCGACGCAAGCGGCGTGCTCCTTACGGGCAAATTATGGCTTAAGGTCCCCCAGACCATGAAGATCGTCGTCGAAAAGGGGCTAACCCGTGGAGTCTATCCCAAGGACCTCATGCTTCACATCATAGGAATATTGAAATCCGACGGGGCAGACTACCTCTGTCTCGAATTTACAGGCAGCTGCATCGACGACATGTCAATGGGAGGCAGGATGACGCTTTGTAACATGGCGATCGAAGCTGGGGCCAAAGGGGGGATAGTTCCGCCAGATGAGAAGACGCTCGAATGGGTTCGCAGCCGTTCATCTCGTTTCTTTACTCCCAAGTTGAGCGACGCAGATGCAAATTTCGTAGATGTTCTTCATATCGATGCAGCTACCCTCCAACCTAAGGTGGCCTTTCCCCACGCCGTCGACAACGTCCATCCCGTGGACGAAGCCATCGGAATTCCCGTACAGCAGGTCTTCATAGGCACCTGCACCAACGGACGTTTGGAGGATTTAAAGGAAGCCGAAAGTATCTTAAGAGGGCGGAAGGTAAATGATTCTGTCAGGCTGCTGCTATGTCCTGCTTCGAGGGAGGTTATGCTTGAGGCCGCAAAGCAGGGCATCATAGCCTCCCTGGTCGAAGCAGGAGCTACGCTCATCCCGCCGGGGTGCGGACCCTGTCCGGGTACACATCTTGGCGTGCCGGGAGAGGGAGAAAACGTCATCTCCACGGCTAACAGAAACTTTAAGGGCCGAATGGGCAACAACAAGTCGAACATATATTTGGCCTCACCCGCTACGTGCGCAGCTTCGGCGATAGAGGGCAGAATAGCCGACCCCAGAAAGTACTTGGACTGAAGTCGGCAGAAAGGTGATGGAAGATGAGCGATCTTTTATTGAAGGGAAAGGCCCACAAGTTTGGCGATGACGTAAACACCGACTACATAATAGCCGGCAAATACACAAAAACCTTGAATTTAAGCGATCTGGCAGCCCATTTGTTCGAGGACATCGACCCCGAATTTTCGAAGAAATTGAAGGGCGGAGACATGGTCGTGGCAGGCAGAAACTTCGGCTGCGGCTCCTCGCGCGAACAGGCTCCCATCGCTATAAAGGAATCGGGCGTATCAGCTGTGCTGGCGAAGTCCTTTGCCAGGATTTTCTTCAGAAATGCCATCAACATCGGCCTTCCCGCCCTGGTGTGTGATAGCGACGAAATAGATGACGGAGACGAACTTGAGGTGGACCTGGAAAGCGGGTTTGTTTTGAACATATCTAAGGACATAAAAATTCCCATGGAAAAGATGCCCGATATTATGAAAGCCATCTTAAAAGAAGGAGGATTGGTACCTTACCTTAAGAAGTACGGGGATTTCGCGGCAGGATAAGTGTAGGGTCTAAATTCGAAAAAGCGGTATGCAGCGAGTCTTGAAGGGAAGATATTTTGAGCAGTCATAATTTAAGGAGGGGAGAAAGATGAGAAAGAAAGGATTTTGGTTCCTTTTCTTCGCCACAGCCTTATGTCTTTTAACTTCGCCGGCAATGGCGGAAAAACAATACCTCAACATGGGAAGCACGTCCTCCACCTCGGGGGTCTATGCCTGGTGCGTCGCTACGGCAAATGTGATAAACGAGGCCCAAAACGACATTCAGGTTACGGTCATCGAAAGCGGCGCAGCCCTCGATAACTTGAGAAAGATCAAGTCGGGGGTGTTCGATTTTGCGTTATGTGTGGATCTGCCTTCTGCCTATCAAATGGTGAAGGGCATGGATACCTTCGAAAAGGAGAAGTGGGAAGACGTTCGCTGGCTTTTCATGCGCAATATTACTGCCGATCGTCTGTACGTGAGAAAGGACTCAGGCGTCATTACCTTTAAAGAGCTGAAGGGCAAGAAGTTCAGCCCCGGCATCCCCGGCTCCGCATCGGCCGACTATGTCTTTAAATTTAACGAACTCCTTAAAGTCGGGGTAGACCTCGTTCCTGCAGCCTACGGAGATGCCATAGATTCCTTGAAAAACGGAAGGATAGTGGGACTTCAAAAGACATCACCCCTGGACAGCCTGGATGCTTCCATGATCGAGGTCAACTTCACCCTTCCCATCACGGTCATAGGTTACAGCGAAGATGACGTGGCTAAGATAAGGGAGCGTTACCCCTACATGATCTTCCTCGAGACACCCAAGGGCAAGATCAAGCAGTTGCCGGACGTGGGACCCGTCATGGAAGAGTGTGCCATCGTAGGGGCCGTAGCATCGGTCAATCTGCCAGAGGAAATCGGGTATCAAATCGTTAAAGCCTACGTCGAAGGTTTCGATGAAGTGGCATCCGCCTATCCCGCAATTAAGGGTTGGGACCCCGTGGCAGATTTCTTCAAAAACGTCCCTGAGGGCGGTGAAATTTACGCTCATGCAGGTCTGATACGTTACGCCCAGGAAAGGGGCATCGAAGTTCCTGAGAGGTTTATACCTCCTGAATACAAAAAGTAGACCCAAATAAGGCAATGGGGCAGCCGATCATTCAGGAGGGTATATCCCTCGTCGGTTGCCCTATATATATCCCTGATATAAGGGGATATGAGAAGGAGGATCAATGTTTGACATGACCAAAGACAGAATCGATGCTCCCGATGTGAAGACCTCCGTCATCTTTTGGTTGGCTGTAGCGCTTTCCGTGGCGCAGCTTACTGTCCCGATATTTTTTCACCTGCTCGATTTGCAGCTTAGGGCGATTCACGTAGGCCTCGGCATATCTTTGGCCGCGCTGGTGTTTCCCTTTAAGAAAAAGTACGAGACGAACAGACTGACCCCGCTGGACATCTTAGAACTTCTTTTCATAATAGCGGCAAATGTGAATATATACATCAAGACGCTAAATATTTACATGTATCCCGGAAGCGCAGATATGTTAGATCTGTTGCTTGGGATCGGCTTAACCGTCATAATCCTCGATACTACTAGGAGGGCCGTAGGTTGGGCCATCCCGATAATTGTTGCCGGCTTGATATTTTACGCCCTCTTTGGAGACATATTTCCCGGAATGTGGAAATTGAGAGGGTTGTCCTGGGACTTCGTAGTAAACTCTATCTATTTCTCCCCCTTAGGTATTTACGGTAGCGTCACCGCCATGTCGGCCACCTTCATATCCCTTTTCATAATCTTTGGGGCCTTGTTGTCGGCCGGTGGGGGCGGGAAGACCTTCATAGATATAGCCTTTGCCTTGACGGGCAAATGGAAAGGAGGCCCTGCCAAGGCCGCCATAGTGGCCAGCGCGCTTTTTGGAAGCATATCGGGAAGCGGAGTGGCAAACGTCGCCGTCACGGGAAGCTACACCATACCGATGATGAAGCGACTGGGGTATCCTCCCAACTTTGCCGGAGCCGTTGAGGCGGTCGCCTCTACGGGAGGCGGCATAACTCCGCCTATAATGAGCATCGCTGCCTTCATGATGTCCGAATTTTTGGGAATTTCATATTTAAAGATAATAGGTTACGCCATCATTCCCTGCGTCCTCTATTACACGAGCGTCTATGCTGGCGTGCAGTTCATGACCTTGAGGTTGGGCCTGGCTCCTGTGCCGGAAGATGAGATTCCCGAATGGAAGGAAATATTGACCTTCAGGCGCCTCTCCTGTCTTGTCATTCCCATCGTCATTTTGCTGGGCCTTATTGCCGTCGGGAGGCCCCTCCTTACCGCAGGATTTTATACCTGTCTTTCTACCATAATTCTCATGTTCATAAGTGAAATTCCCGAAAGCGGGCTTATGAAAAGCATAAAAAAAATGATCGCCGCTCTGGCTGAAGGCGGCATAAGCCTTGCCAGGATCGTTCCCATACTGGTCTCGGTCAGCATTTTGGTAAACATGGTGGGCATAACGGGCATAGCTCCTAAGATAAGCAGCCTGATAATGAGCGTGGGGCGGGACAGCTTTATATTCGCCCTGATTATAAGTACGATCGTCCCCTTTCTCTTGGGGACTTCACTTCCCGTCGTTCCCACTTACGTCCTATCCCTTTCCATTCTGGCTCCTTCCCTGCTCAGGCTTGGAGCTGATGCGGTGGCGCTCCATCTGTTTTTCATTTATTGGTCGCTGCTCGGCGGTCTAACGCCACCTACATGCACCCAGGCGATTGTGGCTGCAGGCATAGCAAAGGGCGACTGGTTTAAAACGGGAATCAATTCGGTGAAATTGAGCATCGTGGCCTTTATCATGCCCTTTTTCTTCGTCTGGAACCCCGCCTTCGTCGGCAGGGGGACGCCTATGCAGATTTTAATCTGTGCCGTTACCGGCTTTTTGGGAGCCATATTCATGGCCTACGGCTTTTTCGGACACATAGACAGCAGGGCGAACCTTTTGTTTAGAGCATTCTTTTTCGCAGGAGGAGTGTTGCTGCTCTTTCCCCATCATCTTTATTCGATGATTGGACTTGCCCTCGCCGTCGGTTTTTTGATAATAGAAAAGATGGTCAGCAAAAAAATTGATCTGGAGGGATCGTCTGTATGAAGAAATCGACCTTGTTGAAAAATATGATCTTGGAAAGAAAAGCCCTCGTTTGTCCGGGCGCTCACGACGTAATTTCAGCCAAGCTCATAGAGCACGCCGGGTTTAAGGCCTGTCAGGTCAGCGGCTTCGGTCTTTCGGCTACCTACCTCGGGCTTCCCGATATGGCCTTTTTGTCCTTCTCCGAGGCTTTAAGTTTTTCCAAAAACATAATAGATGCAGTGAACATACCCGTCATGGTGGATGCCGATACGGGTTTTGGCAACGCAATAAACGCCATGAGGGTTACGGAGGAGTTCATAAAAGCGGGTGCGGCGGGAATGAATATAGAAGACCAGGTTTTCCCCAAGCGTTGCGGGCACCTTGAAGGGAAGCAGATAATTCCGATGGAGGAAATGGTGCTCAAGATAAAGGCTTGCATAGAGGTCAAAAAGAAATTAGACCCTGATTTCGTCATTAACGCCAGGACCGATGCCATAGCCGTGAGCGGGGTGGAGGAGGCCATACGCAGAGGCAATGCCTATGCTGAAGCGGGAGCGGATTTAATATTCATAGAGGCTCCCCGCACCAAAGAAGACATAAGAAGATTAACAAAGGAAATTCAGGCACCCGTCAGCATTAATCTCTTCGATGCCGTCAGCGGCGGCAAGACTCCTCTTATTAGCATTGACGAGCTTCGCGAAATGGGAGTAGCTCGTATAAGCATCCCCGTAGGTCCTTTGTTCGCTGCCATAAGGGGGATGATGAATTACCTCGATGTGATAAAAGACGGTATCGCCGAAGGAAGGACGGACCTCGTAGTCCCCTTTGGGGAATTTAAAGAGTTGATAGGCTTTAATAAATATCGAGATCTTGAAAAGACGTTTTTGCCCGATTACATACCTTAAGGCCCTATTCTTCCGTCGAAGCGCGAGATAGGCCTTTTAACGAAATCGAAAAATCGGAGAGCTCCGTTCAGCGTTGCTTGACAACTCTCCGATTTGTTATACCTTCTTGAGATATACTAAAATGAATGCTGATTTTTTATAACAGATACAATGGGAGTTGATAACCGGTGAAGATACCGATGGGAAACAACGCAGAAGAATATCCGCCTACAGTTATAGAGATACTTAGGAGCCTCTATTTTTCGGAGGATCCGTTGACCTCTGTCGAATTGAAGGAACAGCTCGATAAATGCGGTTTTTCCATCGACGACAGAACCGTTCGTTATCACCTGTCCAACCTGGAGAAGGAAGGCCTCATCACACGCTTTGGAAGAAAGGGCGTGATGCTTACCGCCGAAGGCAGCGAGGAGGCTAGAGCCATCTTCGTCTTCGATCGCATAGGCCTTTCATCCATGGAGACGGAAACGCTGATCATGAAAAGCGACCTGGACCTTTGTTCTAACAAGGGCAAGGCCATCGTAAACATCACCTCCGTTCCAGAGGAGCTAAAAGATGAAGCTCTGTCGTTGTTGGCCGAGATGTCTGAGTCAAACGTCATCATCTCGCCCCTGGTTGCGATCTTACCTCAGGGAAAGAGGATTTGGAACTACAGGGTTCCGGAAGGTCGCTGCGCCATCCTTTGCCTTTCTTCGGCCAATTACGATGTGGCCCTGAGGCGCTGCGGCGTCTATGTTGAAACCGTAGCTACAGGACTTTTCAGGCTGCAGGGCTACAAAGGCAAGGGCTTCGTCGATGTTATATCCCATTCTGGCACTACCTTGAGCCCGGGAGAGCTTTTGATCAGGGGAGGCTTCACTGAAGTGATGTCTGCGGTTCGCACGGGGAAAGGCTGTGTCACGGCCGCCATCAAGACCTTTCCTTCCTTTATGTACGAAAAGGTCGTGGAGGCCATCAAAGATTGCGAAAATGACAACATAAGCGGGCTTTTCGAGCTGGGGTACCTAATGCCGCCAAAATATCAGATGAGCATAAAAGATCGCACGCGAGGTTACATGTTGATCTTTGGAGGCGCTAACTATCTCGCTCCCCTGGTGGAGTGCGGTATCACCGATGCCCTATCCATAGCATCGGGGCTTTACGATATTGAGGATATGCATCTGCCTCAGGAAATCCAATAAAAATGGTGGGCGACACAGGTTTCGAACCTGTGACCTCTTCCGTGTGAGGGAAGCGCTCTCCCGCTGAGCTAGTCGCCCACTGCGTATTCGATTATAAAACACCCCTAAGCATTCTGCAAGCGGAAGTTTGCTCTCCCATACCCCCTGGAGTGCCTTGACAGTCCCCTTGCGATCGTGGTAAAAAGTCTACATGTTAACAAAATCTACGAAGGGGGAAGGGGCTGCAAAGGGGGTGTGTAACTGCCCGGAAAAACCTGTAAATATCACAACCAGTGTATTTACGGACTTTTTGGAAAGAAAGGTGGCTAAAAATGCGAAAGTTGGCCATACCACATACTTATGTGCTTTTGTTTATGATCGTTATCGTGGTGGCGGTAGGTACTTACGTAGTCCCTGCCGGGGTGTTCGAGAGGTATACGGACGAGGCGACGGGAAGAACGCTCGTCGATCCCGACAGCTTTCACCATGTCGATCCGACTCCTGTTGGCTTTTTTGATGTCTTTGCATCCGTTCCAAAGGGAATGATCGCTGCCGGTGAGGTGATATTTTTCATCTTCATCGTCGGTGGGGCTTTTACGATAATTCAGGCGACGGGTGCTATTGACGCAGGGATATCGAAGGTCGTGTTGCAATTAAAGGGAAGGGAAAAGCTTCTCATCCCCGCGACCATGTTCGTCTTTTCCCTGGGAGGACTTTCTTTTGGCATGTCAGAGGAAACGATAGTCTTCATTCCCATGGGCGTTGCTTTAGCCAGGGCCGTCGGCTTCGATCCTATAGTCGGGACGGCTATTATATCTACCGGTGCTGCCGTTGGCTTTGCCGGCGGCATCCTGAACCCTTTCACCGTCGGGGTAGCGCAAAGCATCGCCGAACTTCCGCTTTTTTCGGGGATAGGGATCAGGGTTGCAGGCTACGCCCTTCTTTTCCTCGGGGCCTGTTACTATGTGATGCGATATGCCTCAAAGGTCAAAGAGGATCCTAAAAGCAGCATCGTCTACGACCTCTTTAAGGACGAAGAGGTTCCCGGCCAATATACGAGCGAATCGACCAAGCTTACTTCGTCACATAAGTTGGTTTTGTTGGTTGTGGTGCTGTTTTTTGCCTATATGATCTACGGCGTCATGGCGAAGGGGTATTATATAATGGAACTTGCCACCATATTTCTTGCCATGGGCGTCATCTCCGGGTTGGTGGGAGGTCTTACTCTCAACGCAATCGGGAGGGCCTTCGCCGACGGGACCAAAAGTATTGCCTTTGGTGCCCTCGTAGTCGGCATAGCCAGGGCCATATTGGTTGTCATGACGGAAGGCCAGATAATCGATACCGTTATCTATGCCCTGGCCAACTGGGTGTCCCATTTGCCGGGAGCATTGTCAGCAGCGGGGATGTTTTGGGTTCAGTCGGTAATTAATTTCTTCATCCCCTCGGGAAGCGGGCAGGCCATGGCAACGATGCCCATAATGGCCCCAATAGCTGACCTCATAGGCGTCACCAGGCAGACTGCGGTGCTTGCATATCAGTACGGCGACGGATTTACCAATCAGATCATCCCCACGTCGGGTGTGCTTATGGCCACCTTGGGCATGGCCAAAATCCCCTACGACAAGTGGTTTAAGTTCATCTGGCCTCTCATGATATTCTGGCACTTAATAGGCACGGCCATGGTCATTATCGCCCATTTAGTTGGGTACGGGCCCTTTTAGATCCGTAAAACATAAGGCGGCCTTGAAAGCCGCCTTATGTTTTAAACCCTGAGAGTCAGATTTGTCGTTAAAAAATTATTAACGCAAGAGGAATAGTAATCAAAATGGAAAGAGCGACTCTTTCAAACCAAATAATGACCAGATCTCTAATTTTAATCGGAATATCAGTTCCAAGAATACAGGGTATGATGCCCGAGAAGAAGAGAACCTCGGAAATCGATATAACTGCAATAGTAAAGCGAAAGGCCAATCCTACATCGGCATTTGCATTCACCACTAAAATTGCAGGTAAAAACATTTCTGCTAAAGACACGGCGACAGCCTTGGCCGCAAGCATTGCTTCTGGGAAATTGAATATCTTAAAAAGGGGATAGAAGATGTAGCCAACAATGTCGAATAGTGGAGTATATTTAGCAACCATTAGGCCCATGAAACCTATAGATATTATTGAGGGTATTACAGTAAAGGCCATGTTTATTCCTTCTTTGATATTAGATATTATAAGTCTTCCGATGGAGGGGGCCTGTGCTGCCGTTTGAATAGCGGCCTTCCATGCTTTCTTTATTGAAAAGTCTCCATTATCCCCTTTTTTGTTTATATTTTTTCCATTGTAGTAGTCGTCCGGTATTGCCTTAAGAGGCCATATTCTGGCAGTGATTGCCGTTACGGCAAAAGTAACAGCCATTGACACCGCGAAATAAAGTGCCCAATGGTCCATTAGATCGAGAGTTTTGGCTACGACGAGCATGAAGGTTGCTGATACTGTAGAAAAGCCTGTTGCTATGATCGCTCCTTCTCTAGCGGAGTAAAGACCCCTTCGATATATGTTGTTTGTAATGATAAGCCCGACGGAATAGCTGCCTACAAAAGAAGCTATTGCATCTAGAGCAGACCTTCCCGGAGTTTTAAAGATGGTTCGCATTACAGGAGCCATCATAACGCCGGTAAACTCCAACAATCCATATCCCGTTAAGAATGCAAGAAAGACTGACCCTATTGGAATAACCAAGCTTACCGGAACAGCCAAACTGGATAGGAGGAAGGGGCCCACGCTTTTTTCCAAAAGAAAAGATGGGCCAACATTGAAAAAGATCATTGGACCTATAAAGGCTCCCATAACCTTTGCGCAAGAAAAAAATACATCGCTTTTTGACCTATTCCACGTACCGCGAAGGAATGGAATGGCAGCTCCTGCAATCATAACAAGAATTGCATAAATTTCGGCTCCTTTCGGGAAATTGCTTCGCAAATATGTAATTATGTGATCAACGGGTATTGATGATTTAGATGCAATAGTGAGGGGAAAGAAAAACATGAACAAACCGAAGAGACTGAAAAAGATAAAACGAGAAGCAGCATAGGTGTAACTGAAGTTATTATCTATCGTGTTGTTGTGATAAAAACGATCAGACATTTATATATAACCTCCTTGAGAAAATCATTTATATCTATAAATCTATAAACGATAAAAAATAGACATATTTGATACAATGCCCCTTCGGCTATTAATTCCGGAGGGGCATTGTAGTGCTTTATATCTTTTTCAGTCCTTTGGCGACCGTGTTGGCGACAAGTTCGTCGTCGGGAATGTAGGGAAGGGTGATATGGTAGTTTTCCTCGGACTTTTCGTTGACCGATCTGGCTACTTCCATGGCACCGTCGTTTCTGGCCCAGGATCGCCTCGCTACTCCCACCAGTACGTCCCAGGATAGGGCCCTGTTTATGATCTTATCAACTCTTTCGCTGCCGTCTAATACCAAGCCGAATCCACCGTTTATGGCCTTGCCGATTCCGACTCCGCCTCCGTTATGAAGAGCGATAAGAGACATCCCTCGGGCGGCGTTTCCTGCATAGCACTGCACGGCCATGTCGGCAGTGATGTTGCTTCCGTCTTTGATGTTTGCCGTCTCCCTGAAGGGGGAGTCCGTGCCGCCCGTATCGTGGTGGTCTCTGCCAAGCATGACGGGGCCTATTTCGCCCTTTCTCACCATTTCGTTGAACTTTCGGGCGATGGCAAGGCGAAGGTCTGCATCGGCATAAAGAATTCTTGCCTGGGTTCCTACGACGAGGTTGTTTTTGTCGGCGTCCCTAATCCAGATGTAGTTATCCCTGTCCTGTGGCCTGCGGTCAGGGTCGATACACTCCATGGCTGCCCTGTCTGTCTTTAGCAGGTCTTCTCTTTTGCCCGAAAGACACACCCACCTGAAGGGGCCGTAACCGTAATCGAAAAGGAGCGGCCCCATGATGTCCTCCACGTAGGAGGGGAATATGAAGCCTTCCCTTTCGTCCGTGCCGTTTTTGCATATTTCCCTGACGCCGGCGTCGTAGACGGCCTTCATGAAGGAATTGCCGTAGTCGAAAAAGTAGGCCCCGCGGTCGACGAGGGTCTTTATGAGCTCGAAGTGCCTTCGAAGGCTCTTATCCACAAGCTGTTTAAATTTTTCCCTGTCTTCGGAAAGCAGTTTTGTCCGCTCCTCGAAGGTCAGCCCCTGTGGACAGTAGCCTCCGTCGTAAGCTGCATGACATGACGTCTGGTCTGATATCAGTTCGGCATTTATCCCAAGTTTCACAGCATATTCAAGTAAATCTACGATGTTTCCGTAATAGGCAATGGATATGGGTTCCTTTTTCTTAAGATGGTTGTTTGCAACGCGAAATACCTCATCTAAATCGGAGGAGACGTAGGAGACCCACCCCTGCTTTTTGCGCGTCTCGATCCTGGAGGGGTCGACTTCGGCGATGATGCCGACGGCCCCCGCTATCTCACAGGCCTTCGGCTGAGCGCCGCTCATGCCGCCCAGTCCTGAAGATATGAAAAGATGTCCCCGCATGTCCTCGCCCGGTTTGAGGCCGAGATGCAGCCTTCCGGCGTTTAAAATGGTGTTGTACGTGCCGTGAACTATTCCCTGAGGCCCTATGTACATCCAGCCTCCCGCCGTCATCTGGCCGTAATTCGTCACGCCAAGCTGCATCCCTCTGTGCCAGTTTTGCTGGTCATCGTACATGCCCACTAGCAGGCCGTTGGTGATGATTACCCTCGGCGCCTCGGGATGGGATTTAAAAAGTCCCAAGGGGTGTCCCGACATGACGACCAGGGTGTGTTCTCTGTCGAGGATTTCAAGATATTTTTTGATGAGCCTGTACTGCATCCAGTTTTGGCATACCTGTCCCGTCTCGCCGTAGGTGACGAGCTCATAAGGGTAGAGAGCCACTTCGAAATCCAAGTTGTTGTCGATCATCACCTGAAAGGCCTTTCCCTCGATGCATTTTCCCTTATACTCGTCGATGGGCCGTCCCCAGATGCGGCCCTTCGGCCTGAAGCGGTAGCCGTAGATGCGCCCCCTGGTGAGCAGCTCTTCCATGAACTCCGGCGCCAGCTTTTCGTGAAGCTCCTCCGGGACGTAGCGAAGGGCGTTCTTTAAAGCCAGCTCCGCCTCCTTTTGGCTTAAAGTGAAGCCTCGGTTCGGCGCTCTTCTTATGTTTGGTTCAAAGGGAGGGTATTCGGGAAGTTCCGGGTCGAGTTTGATGGTCATGGCCTTGCTGTTCAGTTCGTTTATCTCTTTCACGTCAAACTACCTCCTTCTTCGTACTTTTTATTTAAGACTTTCTTTTATAAACTCTTTTTTTAAAGTTTTGATCCTATGCGGCGGGAAGCCTCTTTCAACATCTGCGCTATGGCCTCTTCTCGACCGTCGAAGCTGGCAGCCAACCCCGCCAGCCCCAGCTGGGCGACGAAGGTTCCCCTCGAGTCGAAGAGAGGTACGCTTATATCACCGGCGTGGGTTATCCATTCCTCTCTGCTGTAGGCAAATCCGTCGTTTTTGATCTTTTCAAGTTCACTTATAAGGCGGTGAGCGTCGACATCGGAAGGAAGGCATGAAAATATGATTCGCTCCTGCAGCTCCCTGGGGCTGAAGGCAAGAAGCACCTTTCCCGTGGCGCTTACGTGCAAGGGTATGGTCATTCCGGGATGGGCTACGTATTTTACGGGGCTTGAGGGTTCAACATGGTGTATACATAACCCTACCGAGCCCTCCAGGACGCTTAGGATGGCGGTCTTCTCCGTTTCGCGGACGAGGCGCTCCATTTCGGGAGAAGCTGTGTTGATCAGAGCCTGGTGGAAGAGCCTTTCGTTGTGAAGGAGAAAGAACCTCACGCCCGGGCGGTATCGCTCCGTTTCGGGATCGGCGTAAACCCACTCTTCCCTTTCCAGGGATTTCAACAGACGATGGAGGGTGCTTTTCGGTATCCCTGTCAGGCTTTCTATCTCCCTTAAGCTGTAGGTGCCATCGGAGGAGCACAAAAGCTCCATCACAGCAGTTACTTTTCCGACGGTATCGGCCTTGAAAGATCTCTCTGTCATATTCTCCTCCCAAAAAACGGGACATGTTGTCCCACATATCTATAAGATATGAAATATTCTTTCATTTGTCAATTGAAGTAGAAAAGAAAACCCCTCAAGCGTTTAAAAAAGCGCGAAGGGGCTTACAGCATATGAATTTTGGCAAAAAGGGCTAGCGCCTTGCCTTGTCGTAACCGAAGCCGGGGATTTGGACCTTTCGTTCTATTTTGCCGACGATCCAAGTGGCTGCAAGGACTATCACAAGATAAATGATTGCTACGATGAGGTAGACCCTGAAGAACTGGTAGTTTCTGCTTGCGATGAACTTTCCCTGGGTCAGAAGGTCGGGTGCGCCTATTATGTAGGCGATGGAGGTGCACTTTAAAAGATATATGAATTCGTTCATCCAGGCCGGGATGGACCAGCGAATGGCCTGGGGAAGGACTACGTAAAATATGGTCTGCCATTTGCCCATGCCGAGAGAGTAGGCTGCCTTGAATTGGTCTTCGCCTACGGCCTCGATGGATCCGCGGGTGTACTCGGCCTGGTAAGCTGCCGAGTTGAGGATGAAGCCCAAAAAGGCCACGGATACGGCAGATAACCTGATGCCGTAAGGCGGAAGAGCGAAGTAAAGTATGAAAAGCTGTGCTAACAGAGGAGTGCCCCTGATCAGCTCAACGTAAGCTGTGCATAACCAGGAGAGTAGCCTTTTGCCGAAGCTTCGACCCAGGGCAAGCAAAACCCCCAGTATTGTGCCGAAAAACATGGCGACGATAGCAAGCTCGAAGGTGAAGGCAAGGCCCTTCATTAACGTGCCGAAGTTGGAGATGAAGATATCAACGATCAGGAATTGCCTTAAAAATTCGAGCACGGCCTATTCGCCGCCTTCCCCGTAAAGATCCTTGAGCTTAAAGAGAAATTCCCTCGTTCGCTGATGCTCGGGATCCCTGAACATCTTTTCCGGAGAGGTCTGTTCGACTATTTTGCCCTTTTCTATGAAAATAATCTCGTCGGAGACGGAGCGGGCAAAGCCCATCTCATGGGTTACGACGAGCATCGTCATCTTCGATTCGGCAAGCTCTTTCATGACGGCCAGCACCTCCCCAATCAGTTCCGGGTCAAGTGCCGACGTCGGTTCGTCGAAAAGCATCAGTTTCGGCTCCATGGCGAGCGCCCTGGCTATGGCGACGCGCTGTTTTTGCCCTCCCGAAAGCTGAGCGGGGTAAAGGTCTTCTATTCCCGATAGTCCGACCCTGTTCAGCTCGTAACGGGCCTTTTCCACGGCCTCTTTTTTCGGCATCTTTTTCACTTTGGTGAGGCCGATCATGACGTTTTCCAAAGCCGTCAGGTGGTGAAAGAGCCCGAAGTCCTGAAATACATAGCCGATCTTCTGGCGCACGGCATTTATGTTCTTGCACCTTATGATTTCCGTTTCCTCGAGCCATATCTCGCCCTCATCGGGGACGACGAGGCGGTTTATGGACTTAAGCAAGGTGCTCTTTCCGGTGCCGCTGGGACCTATGATTACCTTTGTCTCGCCTTTGTTCAGTGTAAGGGAGACCCCGTCGAGGACGACCTTGTCCCCGAAGCTCTTTTTTACGTTTACGACTCTAAGAAGCGGTTTACCTGCCATTTTGACCTCTTTACACTCCTATCCCGGGGATCTTAAGTTTGTTTTCGAGCTTCTTTAAGAGCCTCGCCACGCCGAAGGTCAAGACGAAGTAAATACCTGCGATGGCAAGGAAGATGGGCAGCGGTTCATATTCCACCGTGATTATGTATTGTCCCTGTCTCAGGAGCTCTACTACGCCAATGGCGTAAGCTAAAGAAGTGTCTTTTAATATGATAGCGTATTCGTTTGCGAAGGGCGGGATGAAGGCCCTCATCGCCTGGGGAAAGATGACATAAATGAAGGCTTTGTATTCGCTCATGCCGAGGGAGTAGGCGGCAGTAAGTTGGTCCGAGCCTACGGACATGAAGCTTCCTCTGAAGATTTGGCCCATGTAGGCGGCGGCACGAAGCCCCAGGGCAACCACGGCTGCGTAAAAGGGGCTCAACCTCAGACCGATGCCCGGCATTCCGTAAAAGATTAAAAGCAGCAGAACGAGTTCCGGTATGCTCCTGAAGATCCTATCGTAAATGGCCACCGCGATGCGAAGGGGCTTACTTCCATAGATCTGACAAAAGGCCAAAATTAAGCCCAAAATGAGACCCATGGCCACGATCAGTATGGTCAGTTTTATCGTTACAAAAGTCCCTTCCAACAGAGTTGGGAGGGACTTTTGTATTAAAGCAAGAGCATCAAGCAAGAACAATCCCTCATTTATTCGCTAATAAATATTCGCTAATAAAGGCTAAAAGTACTTCTTTAAAAGCTCGTCCATCTTGCCGCTGGCTTTGACTTCCTCAAGCCCCTTGTTCAGCTTTTCGAGGAGCTCCTTGTTGCCTTTGGCCACAGCAAGGCCGTATTGTTCGCCAGTGATTATTTCCGCCACCATGACGACGGGCTTTTCGGCCGCGTACCTTTTGGCGACGGGAGTATCGAGGACCACGCCGTCGACGTTTCCATTGATCAGGTCCTGAATGGCAAGCACGAAGGTGTCAAAGCGCGTAACCTTGCCCGTTAAAATCCCCGTCTTTTCCAAATTTTCCTCGACCCACAGGTCGCCCGTGGTGCCTGTCTGGACGGCGATATTGTGGTTGCCGAAAAGGACCGTTAAGGTATTGCCGCTGCCTTCTTTGACCAGCAGTGCCTGGTTTGCCGAGTAGTAAGGCTCGGTGAAATCGACCACTTTGGCCCTCTCCTCGGTGATGGTCATTCCTGCCGCCACGATGTCAATAGTTCCTGCATTAAGCCCCGGGATGAGGGAGTCAAAGCTGATGTCTTGGAACTTCACCTCGAAGCCCTGGCTTTCTGCAATGGCCTTCATGAGATCGACGTCAAAGCCCACGATTTTGCCGTCCTGGATGTACTCAAAAGGTGGAAATCCTGCGCTCGTGCCTACTACGTAAGTCTTGGCAGAGGCCGGAGCCACCGATACGAACAAAGCCAAAGCGATAACCGACAGATAAAATAAACATTTTTTCATTACATGCACCTCCCGACGGTACTGTTTGATAATTCCCGTAAAAGAACGATTCAAATTATTTCAAGCCCTTCGATGATTTAAATATAGATGCAGTTGCAAGTCTTGTCAATAAACTTAAGTTCATGGTTATGGGGAAGGCAGGCAATATTTTTAATGTAATTTTTTCTTGAATAATTCTCATTTGTCAATTATAGTAACTATTGTGATGATCGAGTTTACTTTTCAAAGGATCCTGCCCTTAAATTACCCAGAAGGAAGGTACGACGATGCCGTAGCAGAGTCTTATTTTTCATAAATAGAAGTAATACAATGCACAATATATTAAATTGAAATAATTATTCGGTTTATTATCATATCGTCGGGCCTTCCTATAGATCTCTTCAAAGCCAAAACTACGCGCAAAAGCGCCCTGTCTTAGATTCCCTATGGCAAAATCATTTAGCCCTGAAGGTTCATATCAGCCTTTGGTTAAACCCATATTAAGGAGGTAGCAGAGTAATGGAAGGTTTTATTCAAGCGGTCGAGGCTTTCTCGGCCTGGCTCTGGGGAATTCCCATGATGGCTGTTTTGGTTGTGACAGGTGTATTTCTCTCCTTCAGGCTTCGTTTCTTCCAAGTGAAGTACATTGGCTACATCATTAAGCAGACGCTGGGAAAGATATTTTCCAAGGAAGAATTAGGGGAGGGGACAATCTCTCCCTTCCAGGCCCTCACATCAGCCCTTGCTT
Source organism: Acetomicrobium sp. UBA3949 (assembly GCA_002385485.1). Taxonomy (GTDB): domain Bacteria; phylum Synergistota; class Synergistia; order Synergistales; family Acetomicrobiaceae; genus Acetomicrobium. The sequence goes on from DGDP01000089.1 coordinate 20,625, forward strand.
CCACTCTGGGCGCGGGAAACATAGCGGGCGTTTCTGTTGCGATCTATTACGGAGGGCCCGGGGCGGTATTTTGGATGTGGGTGGTGGCTATGATGGGCATGGCCACCAAGTTTACCGAGACGGTGCTGAGCCTTAAATACAGGGAAAGAAACGAGGAAGGGGAGTACGTTGGCGGGCCCATGTACTACATGACGAAGGGCCTCGGTTGGAGATGGCTTGGCATATGGTTTGCCCTGGCTTTCATTGTGGAACTTTTTTGCAGCATCATGGTGCAGTCCAATTCCATTGCCGGCAACATGGCGGAGTCCTTTGGCGTTTCCGAATACCTTGTCGGGTTGGGCGCCATGCTGTTCGTCGGAGTCGTGGTCATTGGCGGGATCAAAAGAATAGGAAAAGTTACGGAAAAGATGGTGCCCATTATGGCCCTTCTTTATACCCTGGGGGTGGTGGTAATCATAGTACTGGAGATAGACAAGCTGCCTTCCGTCATATGGCTCATCTTGCGAAGCGCCTTCGTGCCCATGGCACCCATTGGCGGATTTATGGGGGCGAGCCTGGCTGCCGTTTTGAGATGGGGTTTTGCGAGGGGCGTTTACTCCAACGAGGCGGGCATGGGGACTGCTCCCATCGCTCACGCTACGGCGAGCACCGACCATCCCGCCAGACAGGGATTGTGGTCCGTGACGGAAGTAATACTGGATACACTCGCCTGCACCGCTACTGCCTTCGCCGTTCTCATCTCCGGCATATGGACGAGCGAAATAGCAGCCGTCAACCCCTCGAGCCTGGCAGCTCTTTCCTTTGGCGGGTATTTCGGCACCTTCGGAAGCGGCCTTGTCGCCTTGAGCCTCTTTCTTTTCGTCGTAACCACCGTTTTGGTGTTGGTGTATTACGCAGAAAAACAGGTGGAGTTTCTATTCGGCCTGAAGGCCGCAAAACTTTCGAGGTACGTCTACATTGCTGCCATTTACATAGGTGCCGTGGGCGGGGCCAAGGTGCTCTGGCATTTCCTCGACATCAGTCTGGCCATGATAGTGATACCGAACGTGTTGGTTTTACTCCTGCTTTCTAAAGAAGTTGTGGAATTAAAGAATGAATTCTTTTATACTGACGGAAGGTACTATTTGAAGGACAAAGCTAAAGGTTAAAACCGAAGGGGAGGCGAGGCCGTGGGAAGGTCTAAAAGGCTTCGGATTGCGCTTTTAATTTTTCTGGCATGCATTATAGCGGTTGAGCACGTTGGCGGAGCCAGCGCAATTTCGAGGGGCGAAGTGGTCTATGAAATAATGACGGCTCTGGACCTGCCGGTGGTGCAGGACGGCTCCGGCTTTGCAGACGTCTCGAAGCTCACCCTTCACGGAAAGTCCATTCAGGCAGCCAAAGCGTTGGGAATATTGCCGCCCTTTGAACATTTCTATCCCACTTTGGACGCGACGAACGCCGAGGCCTTGATGTTCGCCCTTCGCGCCCTCGGTCTTTTCAACGAGGCCGAAATATTGGACGAAATATGCGAGTTTGGCGAAAAAGAGGATGTTCCACCCCATCTTACTGTCTATCTGACCATGGCCGAAGAGATGTCTCCAAAGGCACCTGAACTGCTTTTGAACGAGCCTGCAGCCAACGTTAGCCGAGAAGGCTTGAATTCCCTCGTAAACTGGCTGAAAGGTTGCAAGAAGGGATTTATCTTTGAAAAGACTCTTGAAGAAGGTCCCCTCACGGTGACGATACACAGGGAAGGTGTAGGGCGACCTCCGAAGCTGTGGCTTGTGTTGATAGACGAAATTCCCCTGAACGCCGAAGCTCGTGCCCGAGACCTGGCGGACTATTTGAAAAATCTGGGGTTTCCCGCATTCATCGTGAAGCAGGAGTGGGCCTATTTGGTCTCCGTCGGGCCCTTCATGGACTACGTCAAAGCCCATGACGTGAAGGCGCGTCTCCCCAAAGGCATGACGGCCTCCATACTTCCCTACAACGGCTCCGAGGAAAGCCCAGCTCTTTATTGGGTTTGCCTTTCCTACGACGCCACTTCCGAGACGGGGAAGATAGCCCTGTCCAGCGCTCGTTTCGGGACATCCAGACCTTTAAGCGAAATGGCTGGGGCGACGGGGGCGAAGGCTGCAGTAAACGGAGGATATTTCAGCGGAACGAGACCCATTGGGCTCGTCCTGACCGACGGAGCTATCTCTTACATGCCCTACAGAGGCAGGACCGCCATAGGCTGGGACGACAGCGGAAAGGTCTATATCGGACAAGTCGAAGCGGCAGCGAGAGTAGTGGTGGGATCGAAGGCGGAATTCGCTCTAGATGGCGTGAACGTGTCGCCGAGCTATCACGGCATAAGCGTATATAGTCCTGAATTCGGCATGGAGGTTCCCAACCTGCCCTCCGATGCCCTGGAAGTAATGGTGAGGGAGGGGAAGGTGACGTGGAAACAAAGCGCCGCAACGACAAAAGGCCATTACATCCCGCCCGACGGATATTTGCTCGTCGCCAGGGGCAACAGCAGGCAGTACTTCGCAAACGTGGTATTGGGAACGGAAGTTGAGTTAAAATCAGCCCTTCTCCCCGAGGAGTTTAACGGCGCAAAGTGGGCCTTCCAGGCAGGGCCGCCTCTTTTACGCAACGGAAGGGAGGCCTATGCAAACGAAGGTTTTAAGCCGAGTTTCACCGATAAAAGACACCCTAGGACGCTTTGGGGATACGATGGAAGGCGGATTTACTGGGTTGTGGTCGATGGCCGCGACCCGTGGCACTCGAGGGGCATGACCCTGTCGGAGTTGAGAACCCTTGCCAAACAATTCGGCATGAAAGAAGCTGTCAATTTAGACGGGGGAGGCTCATCCGGGCTTTGGTGGAAGGGTGCTTTGATCAACCACTCGCCCGGCGGCAGGGAAAGGCCCCTTCCATATATAATTTATCTTGAATGATTCTTTGCGGGAGGTGTAGGGTATGGAAAAATTGACGAATCAAAGATGCGTACCCTGCGAGGGAGGCATTCCTCCCATGACAAGGGAGGAGGCCGAAGAATATTTGAGCCAGGTGCCTTCATGGAGAATCGTGGAGGAGGAGGGCATTCTTAAACTTAATAAGACCTTTAAATTCAAGAACTTCAGGGAATCCTGGCAGTTTTTCGATAGAATAGCTGAACTGGCCGAGTCCGAAGGGCATCATCCTGACATATCGGTCCACTACAACCGCGTTATCGTAACTTTGTTCACCTATGCTATAAAGGGGCTGTTCTTAAATGATTTTATAATGGCTGCCAAGATAGAGGAAATCGTAAAGGAGCTCTAAAGGCCACCGGTAAGATGGTGGCCTTTTTGTTTTCGTAAACTATTCGGTTATTATGTCGTCGTCAGTATCCTTGCGCCAGAATATGAACTTGCCCATGGCCGTCAGAGCTATGGCGACTATGGGGTTGATGTAGTTAAAGAAGGCGAAGGGCGCGAACTCAAGGGTAGGTATGCCAAAGAGGCTCGTATGATAAGCGCCGCAGGTGTTCTATGGTATCAAAACGGAGGTAAGGGTGCCGCTGTCTTCAAGAGTTCTCGACAGCATCCTGGGGTGCAGCCCCATTTTGTCGAAGGCAGGTTTGAACATCCTTCCGGGAAGCACAATTGCCGTGTATTGATCGCCAACCAGGAGGTTTGTGGCAAAACATCCGATTATGACAGAGACGACCATTCCCGTCACGCTTTTAACGTGTTTTAGTATTGCCTCAAGCAGCACCTCGAGAAAGCCGCATCTTTCCATGACTCCGCCGAAAGATAGGGCACAGAGAATCAAAGATACCGTCCACATCATGGAATCCAAACCGCCCCGTTCCAACAGGCTGCTCAACATTTCGCCCACCTGTCGGGCAAGCTCGGGATTGACGTCAGTAACGCCTTTGGCTGCAAGCATAGAGGCTATGGTCTCCGGGCTTGTTGCTCCAGCTATTTCGGCGCTGAAGGCCGGCACGTAGCCGTAGTGGATCGCAGTGACCATGGTACCCAGGCCGTTTCCATGAAGAAGTATCATGATGCCGCCCAAAACGACGCCCGCGAACATGCTGGGAATGGCAGGAAATTTCAAAGCTGCCAAAGTTATTACGACGAGGGGCGGTATGAAACCGAGGAGGCCTATGTCGAATTCGGCAGCCAAAAGCTTTTGAAAGGCCTCGATCCTCGAAGTGTCAAGAGTGCCGCCGGCAAACCTGAAGCCAAGGACGATAGTGATGATTGCCACGATAACGTAGGTCGTCATCGTGGTGGAAACCAGGGCACGGATGTGGCTGAAAAGGGTGGTACCTGCTACTGCTGGAGCCAGGTTGGTCGTGTCGGAAAGGGGAGACATCTTGTCCCCGAAATAAGCTCCGGAGATGACCACACCCGCGGCAAGAGGCATGGGAACGCCAAGGCCGGCTGCAATGCCTATCAAGACGAGACCTACCGTTCCGGAGGTGCCCCAGGAGGATCCCGTAGCCAGGGACACGATCGAGCAGATCAACAGCGTAGCAAGAAGAAAGATGCTTGGAGACAGGATGCTCAAGCCGTAATAGATGAGCGTCGGGACTACCCCGCCCTGTATCCAGGAGCCCACGATCATGCCGACTATCATTAGGATGAGGATTGCCTGTAGCCCTATGTGGATGCCCCGAAAGATGCCCTCTTCAATGTCCTTCCAGCTTATGTGAAGCAGGAAGCGCCCAATGAGGCACACAAAAGAAGTTGCGATCACGATGGGGATGTGAACGTCAACCCCCAAAGCCAGCACTCCGACGCCTATGCAGGCAAAGGATACCACCACGGCAACGACAGCCTCAAGCAGCGACGGCTTTCTCTGTCTTCTTCCGCCTTCGTCCATTGTCTAAAATTCCTCCCTTCCATGATTAAAAGATCATGATATATTTATCAATTTAATTATAAGTTAGCCAATGTCGTTATACAAGACAAATATTTCAAAAAAATAGATATATTTAAAATATATAATTAATATAAATTTAGTATTTGATCACAAATATACTAACGTTCAAATATGTTCGCCACTCCTAATTTTTTGACAATTATCATAGGATATTCAATTTGAAATTATATAAATTTATTTTATTTTGCCTACATGAATTATAATAAAGAATAATTAGTATATCTCGTGAACATAAAATATTAATAATTCGATAGCAGGGTATATCAAAAAAAGAAAGTCGGGGACGAATAAAAGACGAATAAAAAAAGCACGAACATCCCTCTGTTCGTGCTTTTTAAAGTTGCCATATATGCATTCGAAAATCCTATCCCCTTAACCTAACTTGAGCAGCTTTATGGCGATGTTGAAATAAACCGTCAGCGACGTGATATCCACCACGGTGCTTATAAGGGGGGCGGAAAAGACGGCCGGATCCAGCCTGAAGGCCCTCCCGACGATGGGAAGTATGGCGCCAATGGTGGAGCTTACGATCAAGACCACCGTTATGGTGACGGCGACGACAGCTGCGACGCTAGTCGAACCGCTGACCGTCCAGGCGAAGAAATACCCGATCGTTCCCATCACGATTCCGATGAGGGCGCTTACGCGAAGCTCCTTGAAGAGTATGACGGCTATGTCCTGAACCGTGATCTCGCCAAGGGCAAGGCCCCTTATGATGAGAGAAGAAGCCTGCGTCCCGGAATTGCCTCCCACTCCCGCTAGTAGGGGCATGAAAAAAGTAAGGGCCACTACGCTGCTTAAAACTCCCTCGTAATGTTTCAGAATGTTGCTCGTCACTGCCTGCGTTGCGAAGAGGACCACCAGCCAGCCGATGCGCTTGCTGAAAAGCGTCGTCAGTGCCGATTCGAGGTAGGGCAGGTCCAGAGGTTGGCTTCCGCCCAGCCTGTGGATGTCTTCAGTGTCCTCTTCTTCGATGACGTCCATGATGTCGTCGGCTGTGATGACGCCTACGAGGCGGCCCTGTTCGTTCACCACTGGTAGTATCATGAGGTCGTACTGACTCATGAGCTTGGCAGCTTCTTCTTGGTCCGCCGTAGCCAAAACCGTTATGATGTTGGTGTGCATTACGTCTTCGACCTTTGTCTTAGGATCGTTTAAAAGAAGCTCCTTCAGGGAGAGGACGCCAACAAGCTTGCCCACGGCATCTACGATGTATATGTAGTTTGTCACGCTTTGTTTTCTGCCGACCTTTCTGATGTGTTCTATCACCCGCTCTATAGTCCAGTATTGCCTGGCCTGGATGTAGTCCAGGGACATTATGCCCCCGGCGGAATCCTCGGGATAGGACATGAGAAACTTTATGCTTTCGAGGTACTCCCGGGGAATCATGGCTATGATCTCCTGGGCTTTGTTGGGGTGTATGGCCATAAGCAGGTCGGCTATAGCATCCCGCCCCATGGCGGCAAGTATCGCCTCGGCCACGGCTTTGTCGGAGTGATCAAGCAGCCGGTATTGATCGTCGTAATCCAAGTGCTCCAAGGCCTCAGCTGCTGCCTCCGGCAGAGTGAGAGAGAGGATGACGAGCTGTTCGGACTCTTCGAGTTCGTCCAAGAGCGCGCCAATTTCGTAGGGGTGAAGCTCCTCCAGATAAAGGCGCAAGGCTTCCAGGTCCTGTTTTTCGAGCATTTCTTCGACCGTTTCCTTGAAGAAATCGATGTTTCTCTGTTCCATGCAAATCACCTCCCAGAGAGCTTTTTTGGTTAAAGGGCAAAAGAATATGGAGGCAACCATAACGTTGCCCAAGCCGATTGCCCGGGGCCTTCAAAGGCTGCTCTCATCTTATCGGAAGGTTCTGCCGCTTATTTGGGGAGCTTTGAACGGAGGCTATTGAGAGTATCGAGAGGCTGAAGCTGTCAAAGCGGCGGCAGTGTAGCTGCGACCTTCCGAAGGAAGAAGAGCGCGCTTGAGGCGATGTCCTTCATTTAAAAACGTAACTTTATCCTTCATTGCACTGTACCGACGACTACCGGGTCCAGCGTCCACGCACTGCCACCACCTTTCTTGTGAATGGGATTCAAAAACCGTTGTTAGCCTAACATATATAATGAAATTTTGCATCCCCCCTACCGTAAATATTTTGATAGCTTTTCCTGACATGTATACATAGACAAAGAGACTTTGCGTATATAATATACAAGTAATTATGGAATAGATATAGTTGCGGAGGTGATGCCCGAGGTTATTGCAGGTCGGATTGGTTGTGTTCGCACTATTTTACTCATTTAAGTTATCTTTATAACAAATGATAGGAGGTCTTTCGATGTTTAAGAGGATGGGCTTACTGCCAAGGCTGATCATTGCCATTATTTGCGGTATCTTGATCGGGAAATATTTTCCCCAGTGGTGTGTCGGGCTTCTTGCCACCTTCAACGGCATTTTCGGGAATTTCCTGGGGTTTGTCATTCCCCTCATTATCCTCGGTTTCGTCGCTCCCGGCATAGCAGATCTGGGAAAGGGAGCGGGAAAGCTCCTTGGGATGACGGTCGTGTTTGCCTACGGCTCTACCATACTTGCCGGCCTTTTTGCCTTCTTTGTCGGGACTAATATTATGCCTAAGATAATCAACTTCGCCTCCGACATAATGGCCACCAACCCCGAAGAGCACCTGTTGCCTCCCTATTTTACGATCGACATGCCGCCGCTCATGGGCGTGATGACGGCTATTCTGCTGGCTTTTATCCTCGGGATCGGCATATCTGCGCTGAAGGAAAAAACCCTCTACAACGTAACGGTCGAATTCCAAAAGATCGTGAGCATGGTCATTGCTTATGTAATAATTCCCCTGCTTCCCTTTCATGTGGCGGGCATATTTGCGAACATGACCCATGCCGGAGAAGTGGGCAGGATAATGTCCGTTTTTGGCAAAGTCTTCCTGCTCGTCATCGCTTCCCATCTCACATTGATAATCGTCTACTTTGCCGTGGCCTGCACCTATGGAGGCAAAAACTTCTTTCAGTGCCTTAAAAACCAGATCCCCGGCTATGTTACTGCTTTAGGAACGCAGTCCTCAGCTGCTACGATTCCCGTAAACGTCCAGTGCGCCGAAAGAAACGGCGTTTCTAAGGCGGTAAGGGACTTCGTCATACCCCTTTGCGCTACCATACATCTGGCTGGTTCTACGATAACGATCACAATGTGCTCCCTGGCGGTCATGATGCTTCACGGAACGCAGTTTACCTTTGCCTCCATGGTCGGCTTTATTGCCATGCTTGGCATTACCATGGTCGCCGCACCCGGCGTTCCCGGCGGAGCCGTGATGGCTGCCCTAGGCGTGCTGGAAAGCATGCTCGGCTTTAGCGAGGCCCAACTCGGCCTCATGATAGCCCTTTACATCGCCCAAGACAGCTTCGG
>DGDP01000117.1 GCA_002385485.1 Acetomicrobium sp. UBA3949
GCCTTATGCCTTCGTGATTAGGGTATTCCAACAAGTGCCAATCAATGCTTGATTCGTGATTCCATTCCCTCCACTGGCCTAATTCGCCACCCATAAAAAGAAGCTTTTTCCCGGGATGAAGCCACTGATAACCCAGAAGAGCCCGCAAATTAGCGAACTTTTGCCAATCATCTCCCGGCATTTTGGCAATTAGCGAACCTTTGCCATAGACGACCTCATCATGAGATAATGGCAGCACGAAATTTTCGAAAAAGGCATACCATATACTAAAGGTTAACTGGTTATGATGATATTGTCTAAATATGGGATCTTTCGAGAAATATTCGAGCGTATCGTGCATCCATCCCATGTTCCACTTCATGCCAAACCCCAATCCACCCAGATAGGTAGGTCTGGTTACTTGAGGCCATGCAGTAGATTCCTCTGCAATGGTTTGAACGTCAGGATAGTTTCTGTAGACCTCTTCGTTGAAACGCTTTAGAAAATGTATCGCTTCAAGATTTTCCCTTCCGCCGTATTCGTTAGGTATCCATTCGCCATCCTTTCTCGAGTAGTCGAGATAAAGCATAGAAGCCACGGCGTCGACTCTTATTCCGTCTACGTGGTATTTATCCAACCAGAAAAGAGCGCTTGAAATTAGGAAGTTGCGTACTTCGTTTCTGCCGTAATTAAAAATACAGCTTTTCCAGTCAGGATGAAAGCCCTTTCTAGGATCAGCGTGTTCATAAAGATGTGTTCCATCGAAAAAGACCAAGCCATGACCATCGTTCGGGAAGTGGGAGGGCACCCAATCGAGGATCACGCCTATGTTGTTTTGGTGCAATACGTCGATGAGATACATAAAATCCTGGGGAGTACCATATCTGGAGGTTGGAGCAAAGTAGCCGAGCGTTTGATATCCCCACGAACCATAAAAGGGATGTTCCATTACTGGCAAGAACTCGACATGGGTAAACCCCATTTCTTTCGCGTAATTTGGCAAAAAAGACGCCAATTCGCGATAAGTTAAAAACCTGTTGCCTTCCTCAGGAAAGCGCCTCCAAGAACCAAGATGCACCTCATAGATGGACATAGGGCTTTTGAAAGAGTTATGTTTAACCCTTTCCTTCATCCACTTTTCGTCCTTCCATTCGTAGTTTAAGTCCCAAACAATCGAGGCTGTCTTGGGTGGCCTTTCCCAATAAAAAGCATAGGGATCTCCTTTGTCTACTTCATAATTATTGTAGTTTGACACGATATGATATTTATAAAGCGTTCCCGAATCTATTCCCTCTATGAAACCCTCCCAGATTCCTGTCTCGTCTTGTCTTGGGCTTAAAGGATGCGCCTTTTTGTCCCAGTTATTGAATTCGCCTATGACGGAAACGGATTTGGCGTTTGGAGCCCATGTGGCAAAGCGAACTCCGCTGTTGCAAAGATGCGCGCCCAACTTTTCGTAAAGGCGAAAGTGATTGCCCTCTTTGAAAAGATATATATCCATATCTGTGAACGGAGAAGTCCATGTTGATTCTTTACGATTATTCATGTATACCCTCCTCGCCTGACTTGTCTAATTTATAATAGATTCGATTCCCTTGAGGGGAATGTGAACCCAGTCAGGGCGATTGTTGAATTCGTAACATATTTCATAAGCAGCCTTTTCCATCAGAAAAGCTTTTAAAGTAGCGTTAAATTCTTCATCATCAGCGGGCAAAAAGGAAGCGTCCATTGCCTCTTGACGATAGGAAGATAAAAATGATGAACATACATTATCATACCATATCTTTGCCCAGAAAGAAGATGCCTCGTCGTCACAGGCCAAGCTTTTGAGGGCGTAATTGACAGCGTAATGAAGGGAGCGTATCATTCCCGAGACGTCTTTCAAAGGGCTTTGTTTTTTTCTGCGTTCTCTTAAGCTTCTTGCCGGTTCTCCTTCAAAGTCTATTATGAAGAAATCATTCCCTGTAAAGAGCAGCTGCCCCAGATGGTAGTCGCCATGTATCCTTAAAATTTCTCCACCGGAGGCAGTGAAATAATATTTTAATCTATCTAGAAGTAATTTTTGGTTGTCGATAATATTTCTTGCCAGCTTGGCCGTTGGAGAGGGAAGTATTTGTATGTTATTGTTTAAAATCTTCATCGCTTGTTCCATCCATAAACGTGCTTTAGCGTAAGCCTCATTTTTGGCTTCTCCTTTGAATGGCAAGGGAGCAAAGCTATCGTTTTTTCTGTCCGAAGATAAGGCCAAATGCATTTCAGCTGTCCGCTTTCCAAGCAAAGAGGCCATTGCATATGTCCTATTTATTTCTTCCTTTAAAGGCAACAAAAAATATTTGTCGGAATCATCGGCCGATTTAAGTGCTTTGATAGTATTTTTAAGTACTGCAATGAAATATGTCCATCCGTCGCCTATGTTTTTAACGTACTCTTGAAGTAAAGCAATTTCGAGCCAGGTTTTTTCTTCGTTCTGCATATATTTCATGGAGCCAATAAAGGGTGGTACATGAGTAAATCCGGTTTCAGACAAGAAGCGTGCCATTTCCGCCTCAGGATGGGGTCCGATTTCGAGCTTTCTGTAGAGTTTTAAGAAAAAACTGTCATTATAAATGACGGATGAATTGCTCTGTTCTGCCGCTAAAACTTTAGATGAAATTTTTATGCCATGATCGATGAAATGGGAAATATTTTTGGTATTGACAGAGACTGAAAGCACACCATTTATCCCCTCGATAGTTTTGCCCCTGATTATTGTTTCGAACAAGGCATCTCTGAAACCAACGTCAAAAATGCCTTCAATTATATGTGTGCCATCCTCTAAAGTTAAAATTAGACCTATTTTTTGCTCCTTCGAGAGCGCTTTGTCGATAACAGAGATGGGCATTGAGTAATGCTCGATGGAGCCGTCGTCTAAAGCGACCCTCAAAATCAGCATATACGTTTTTAAATTTCTTTTCATGGGCAAGCAATCTAAAATATCCACCTCTGCGATGTCTTTAGTCTTGGAGGCAAACCAGCGACAGCTTGACAGGTAGGCAGGCAAATGTTTTTTTAAGTCCTCCGAAATATCGTTAAAATTAGTTTCGAACATTGTGTTGAAATCACTCCTAACTGTCTTTATTGCACGATTACATGAAGTAGTCGAAATCCGACTCTCGGCGTAATCTTCGGTGCACCTTGAACACATAGGCAGGGATGATGAAGGGATCGATCTTCAACCGCAAGTGTTCTCCCTGGAGGATGAATTTCTCTCCCCCTAACAGGTCTTCCAGCAAATAGGATTGTCCTTCCTCGATGCCAAGCGTTTTCAAAGGGATGTGCAGTGTTGCTTCGTGAACGTGAAAAGGATCCAAATTGGCTGCCACCAGGATAGCATTGGATAGATCATCAGCGACCTTTGAATAAAATATTACGTTTTCGTCCTCAGCTTCACAAAATATTATGTTATTAGTCTCCTGCAGGGCAGCGTTTTCTTTTCTTGCCCTGTTAATTCTTCCTATTATTTCTTTCAAATTACCTGGTGCATCCCAATCCCAATGTTTGATCTCGTACTTTTCGGAGTTAAGGTATTCTTCCCTGCCAGACACTGCCTCGGATATGCAAAGCTGGAATGGAGGTCCGTATATTCCATAGTTGGAGGAAAGGGTTGCAGCCAACACCAACCTTACGATAAATGCCGGTCTCCCCCCGTATTGAAGGTATTCGGGGAGTATGTCGGGTGTATTGGGCCAAAAATTGGGCCGGAAAAATTCTTTGGCCTGAGTTTGTGTCAGTTCTTTCATATATTCCGTAATTTCCCACTTGGTATTGCGCCATGTGAAATATGTGTAGGACTGAGTGAAACCGAGCTTCGCCAACCTGTACATAACCTTTGGTCGAGTGAATGCTTCGGATAGAAAGATAGTCTCGGGGTAAATTTTCTTTATTTCTCCGATGAGCCACTCCCAAAAAGCAAAGGGTTTAGTGTGGGGGTTGTCAACTCTAAAGATCTTTACTCCTTGTTCTATCCAAAACATGACTATGCTTTTGAGCTCTTCCCATAATGATCTCCAATCATCGCACTCGAAGTCGAAGGGGACGACATCTTGGTATTTTTTTGGAGGGTTTTCTGCATACTGGATAGTTCCGTCGGGCCGCCACCTAAACCACTCGGGGTGTTCCTTTACGTATGGATGATCGGGAGAACACTGAAAAGCCAGATCTAGGGCAACTTCTAGGCCCAGATCGACCGCTTGTTTAACGAAGGAGACAAAATCGTCCATTGTGCCCAGTTGAGGATTTATATCCTTATGACCTCCCTCCGAAGAGCCAATGGCCCAGGGACTTCCCGGGTCTTGGGGAGAAACTTCTAGGGAATTGTTTTTTCCCTTACGGTTTGTTTTGCCGATTGGGTGAATGGGTGGAAGGTACACAACATCAAAGCCCATTTTAGCGATTTCTGGCAGAAGCTGCATCGCATCGTTAAAGCATCCGTGCACCTTACCTTTTCCCGGATTAGATCGGGGAAAGAACTCATACCAAGAGCTGAAATTTGCCTTCCTTCGATCCGCTGTAACCCGAAGGTTTTTTTCATAGAAGGAAGTAAAATCTTCATTAAAACACGACATGTTAAGGCGTTGAAATTCCTTTGCGTTTAATAGTGAGACTATGGCATGTGTATTTATATTAGATGAAAGGCGGTCAAGTCTTTTAGCGAATTCCAACAGGATATTTTTTTTATCGCCCCGATGTCTTTTGGAGGCTTGGTGCAGCATGTCTGCTCCAATTATTAATTCGACAGAAACATCTTGTCCTGAATCTATCTTTTTTATAACGTCCTTTCGCCATGTTGAAAAATGGTCGATTCCTCCCTTTATAGTGTACAAATACTCTCCCATGCCTTCTACAGGAAAGTAAGCGTACCATCTGTCATTGAAAAGAGGAGTCATAAGGACCTCTTTCCAATCCTCTTCGTCAGATTTGCGATAAAGCAAAAAGGCCAGCACTTCATCGTGACCATCGGCGAATACGTCGGCTTCGACGTAAACGCCAGAACCCACAGTTGTTTTTATTGGAAATCTCCCGCAGTCTATTTCAGGATATACATTTTCAATGACAACCCTGTTTCTTCCGTCTATTTCATCCATGAGTTATTCTCCGTCATTTTATACTTTTACTATATTGTTTCGTTTAAATCTTTTGGAATATATAGGCAACGTCATCCCACCCTAACGCCTAAGCGTTCTCCGACCCTCCTGAACAGTTCTGTCCATCTTTCGGCATCTTTTTCGTCCAGGTGTTCTTTGACTTTAGGATAGGCGTCCTTTGTCAGATGAAAATATACATTTTGTGCTCTCCATAGATATAGTGGCAATTTAAGTTCGTTGAGCAAATCAAGCGTGTCGTTAATTTTGCTTAAAATTTCTATTTCGAAGGGTTTATCTTTGAGCATTGTAAAGAAAGTGTCCATCAAAGAGGAAGAAGCGAGGCCAATCGCATCCCTGTCTAAAGGTATATCAAGACGTTTGGCATCTTCTGCAACTCCTTTTAAAGTTTTAAGATCGAAGGTATCGTAACTCAAGAGTTTCAGGAAATCGGCATTAAGCGTAACTTCCGCGACCCTTTCCAACGGTTTCGGGATCGGGGTGCCGATTTCTTTCAGAAAGTTCATAGTCGTATAGTTAGATTCCAAGATGCCGCGAAATGCTACGTCTATAATGTTGTGTAGGGGTTCTTCGAAGATGTAATTTATAACCCTTCTTTGTTGATCTTTGAATAAATGTCTGAGCGTATAATTATGAGTTCCGAAGAAATCGTCCATAAGCTGGACCAAAGTGGAAATATCTTCTATTTTTAACGCCTCTTTCATTTTTGAAATAAGGTCTTCGAACTCGCCGTTGCCGCTATGTTCTTTTAAGCCACTTAGTACGTTATGCTTGCCCATATGAAGGGCAGCGAAGGCAATTTCCTTTTCTTCAAAGGTGATGTTGGAGAAAAAGGAAGCCTCCCCTGCACATAAAGTCAGCTTGCCGGCGCGCTCTTTTTCAAATCGGTTGCATTGCACATTGTAACAGTAGATATCTATATCCTCTTGTTTTTCTTCGAAGATCGAGGATATTGCATAATGAGCCCCAACCCTTAGCATATCTACCTGAGATGGGCGGACATATATCTCATAAGCTTTTCTCCCGTTTCCTATGTGTTCGATGTTGCTCGGTGCTTTTTCCAAAATGGAGAGGTATTTTGATTCGAGCTGCGAATCGGTGAAATAAGAAGCGAGCTGGATTGCTCTTGAAGCGTACTTCATCACCTGAGTTGATTCGATACCCGAAATCTCATCGAAAAACCACCCGCAACTCGTGTACATGAGCATGGCATGACGTTGCATCTCCAAAAGCCTGAGTGCATCGACAACCTCTTCATCTGAGAGTTTTTTGCACGATTGTTCTTCGAGAAAGCCGTAAACGTTATCATCAGACCTGTCTAAAATGACGCGAATATATTCATCTCTTGCCTTCCAGGGATCTGAAAAGATATCCTTTGCCTTTTCCTCGTATAGAAGGGAGAGTTTGTCTCTTAGCCAGTCGTTTGCCTCTCTGAGGGGTTTTCTCCATTCCTGTTGCCAACCGGGGTGTAGTCCGCTGTTGCAACCGCAATTGCTTCTCCAGCGCTCGATTCCGTGAACGCAGCTCCAGGAAGAGCCCTCTATTATTTCGACTTCATGATTTGGAGGATATTTTTCGAGATATTCGCCGTAAATCGTTATCTTGGCCAAATTATTGGATTCGATGAAAGATAAGCAATAGGCCAAGGCCATGTCCCCATAACGATGGTGATGTCCGTAGGTTTCTCCATCCGTCGCAATGTTGACCAATTGAGCTTCCTTGTTGTCGGAAAAACAACCAATGAGGCGATTGGCCAATGTTTCGCCGTTGTCGAGCAGACCTCCAAAGGAGATATCGTTAGATATCGGGCCATCGTAAAAGAATATGTTTATTTTCTTTCCCGATGGCAGGTTGCAGAGATAGGGAAGTCTTGGGTCGATTTTAGCGTCGCTTACATTTTGCCATTCTTGTTCCCCTATTACCCTACATCTTGCAGCCTGATGGGGAGCTAATATCGTAAACTTGATGCCGAACTCTGCCAATGCCTCTAAGGTTCTTATGTCTACAGCTGTTTCGGGTAGCCACATTCCCTCAGGTTTTCGGTTGAAATTGCTCTCGAAGGTCTTTAATCCCCAATATACTTGAGTGCGTATATCTCGATCGTTTGCCAAGGGCATGATCATATGGTTGAATGCTTGAGCAATGGCACTTCCGTGGCCCGAAAAATGTTTCTTGGATTCCTCGTCAGCATTTATTATTGCTTCATATGTATCTTTCGCATGTTTTTTCATCCAAAGAAGAAGGGTAGGGCCAATGTTAAAACTTATTTTGGAATAATTGTTCGTAATTGCGATGATTTGTCTGTCGTTTCCAAGGATCCTTGAAGCAGCGTTAGGAGCGTAGCATTCAGCTGTAATGCGCTCGTTCCAATCGTGAAAGGGTAATGCCGATTCTTCTAACTCCACTTCTTCAAGCCATGGATTTTCTCTAGGCGGTTGATAGAAATGTCCGTGAATACACACATATTTTTCCATTCGATCACGCTCCACAAAATCAGTTCTTATATTTTCATTATCGATATTATCTCTCCAATGGGAATATCGGGCTGTCCTTTTTCGTGAGAAAGCTCCAGATCCAGCTCTAGAAGTGCTCTTTCCAGCAAAAAAGCGTTAAGCCATATTTTGATGGAATTATCGTCTTCTGGCAGGAAGGGCTCACTACGGGAGTTATCAATGTAGCTTTTTAGGAAAGCCTCTCCAACGAGTTCACGCCATAACTTCATAGGCGGTGTTAGCGATCCTGTATCTTCTGTGAAGGATGAGGCTTTTCGCAACGAAATCCTGGCAGCTCTGTTAAGAGAATAAAGCATAGAGGCAACATCTCTCAAAGATGAGCGCTTTATCTTTCTTTCTCCTAAAGACTTTGTCATATCACCCTCAAATCCCGTAATGAGGAAGTCTTTACCGGAAAAAAGTACGTGCCCGAGATGATAATTGCCGTGAATTCGTATCTTTTGAGCTTTAACTTTGTCCTGATAAATAAGCCGAATTTTATCGAGAATGTCTTTTTTTATCTCCATGACCTCTCGGGCTTGCGTGGCAAGGTCTTTGGAAAGTGAGCCAATTTTATATGACAGTGTTCTAATGGAATGTCCCAACTCATTTCTCATCGACTGATACACGGACCTTTGATATAGTTTTGTGAAAGGTTCGGGGGAAAACTCCGGATTTTTTCCGGAAGAACTGAGAGCTTTATGAAGCTCGGCAGTGCGCTTCCCGAGCAGAGATATCATTTCTAAGAATAGTCCGTCTATGCAATCTGAAGCAGTCTCTTTCGGCAACTCCGCTTTGCCCAAAGAAAGCAGGCGCTCGAAAAACAGCTCGCCCATATTACGGACATATTCCCATCCGTTCCCTTGGTTTGGAATGTTTCTTTGCAAAATGCCGATAGTGGTTTCTTCGGTTTTAGATAAATATCTGAAGGAGCCGATGTAGGGCAATGTATTTTTAAAACGCATTTCCGTTAGATAGCGCAAAATGTCCTCGCTTACATTTATTCCCTCTTCCAGTTTGTGATAAAGTTTGACGGCGACGGAAGGACCGTAAGTTATCAGGTTAGACCAGGGATAGTATATTTCTATTTTTAATTGTGATGTTTTCCTATCTTCTGTAATGTCAAGATCGCCGGATAAATTACTTTTTTTGCATATTATCTGTCCTATGTTGCCCTGAACCCTTTTCCTCTTCGACATAAGGTCGATGAGGTTTTCGATCAGGTCGGGAGAATAAGTACCATCGCACAAAATACCGTTACGGCCTCCGATTGAGACATTTGCAATAATGCATTCCGGATGGTTTTGTCTTGTGTATGACGCTTCGTTATCCATTTTTAAAGTAAAGGGCAAAAGGCAACGATCTTTCTCTCCTTGAGGATAGGAGATATTAAGAAACAGGAAACCGGTTTCAAAATATTGATTTCCCGATATGGAGACGATATCAAAAATATCGATATTCCTAATATTTTTATTTTGACCTCCGAAATATGGACATTTGTTAAGGTATTTTTTTATTGCATCTTTAAAAGAATTACTTGAAAGGATATTGACAGATAAATCTGCAATTTTATTAATTTCTATGGTAGAAAGTGGTTCATCCTCCGCCTCGATGGAGATATATTCTCTTTTATTTAGTAGGTTAAACCAAAAATAATCGTGAATTCCCAATGTCAAAGTGTATGGTTTATTCGGTTCAATTCTTGGGAAACGGTTTCCGCTAAAAATTTCTTCCGGCACGTATCCTTCATATCGGGATAGATCGAGCTCTGTGACCTGGCAAAAGCGCGAGAGATTTATGATTACCAATATCGTTTCGTCCTCGAAATTCCTGGTAAAGGCTAATACCTTTGGATTGCCCGAATCTATGAAATTTATATCTCCCCTGCCAAAGGATTTAAAGCGTTTTCGTACCGAGATAACCCTACGCATCCACCAGAGCATTGAAGAAAGATTGCGTTCCTGCGTCTCTACGTTGATCATTTCATAGTGATATTCTGGATCTATTATTACCGGAAGGTAAAGTTCATGGGGATTTGCTTTAGAAAAGCCTGCGTTTCTATCGGGGCTCCATTGCATGGGAGTGCGAACTCCGTTTCTGTCGCCCAAGAAATAGTTATCTCCCATTCCAAGCTCATCGCCATAATATATGATCGGTGTGCCGGGCAAAGAAAAAAGCAAAACATTCATAAGCTCTATTTTGCGCCTATTATTTCCCATTAGCGGGGCCAGTCTCCTGCGGATTCCAAGATTAATCCTTGCCCGCGCATCTTTTGCATATACGCGGTACATGTAATCGCGCTCTTCATCGCTTACCATCTCAAGAGTGAGCTCGTCATGGTTGCGTAGAAACATAGCCCATTGGCAGTTTTCAGGAATTTGCGGCGTTTGCTCGAGTATATCCACTATCGGAAAGCGATCTTCCATCCAAAGCGACATGAAAATCCTTGGCATGATGGGAAAGTGAAAGGCCATGTGACATTCGTTACCCTCCCCGAAGTAAGCTACGGCATCCTCAGGCCACTGATTCGCCTCTCCTAAAAGCATTCTGTTGGAGTAGCGGGCATTCACATGAGCGCGCAGTTCTTTTAAAAACTGATGAGTCTCGGGAAGGTTTTCGCAATTTGTTCCTTCGCGCTCGTAAAGATAGGGCACGGCATCCAACCTCATTCCGTCAATGCCCATATCGAACCAAAAATCTAGAACCCTAAAAATTTCTTTTTTTACCCTCGGATTATCGTAGTTAAGATCCGGTTGATGAGAGTAAAAACGGTGCCAAAAATAGGCATTACCCACAGGATCCCAGGTCCAATTTGAGTTTTCGAAGTCCTTGAATATTATTCTTGCCTCGGGAAATTTATTGGGATCGGAACTCCATACATAAAAATCTCTCCAGCGAGAGCCCCTTTTGGATTCGCGAGCCCGCCTAAACCAAGGATGTTGATCCGAAGTGTGATTTAACACCAGCTCCGTAATTACTTTTAAGCCAATATCGTGTGCCTTTTTTAGAAAAGAACGAAAGTCTCTTAAAGTACCATAATCTGGATGAATGTTGAAATAGTCCGCTATGTCGTAGCCATCGTCTTTTAAGGGGGAAGGATAGAAGGGCAAAAGCCAAATTGCCGTCACGCCTAAGTTTTTTAGGTACTCTAATTTTTCCGTAAGTCCGCGGAAGTCCCCTATGCCGTTCTCGTCGCTGTCGTAAAAGGATTTCACATGGGTTTCGTAGATTATGGCGTCTTTATACCATAAAGGGTTATTATCAGTGGCGGGAATGCTTCTCACTAAGCACAAAACCTCCTTATAAAGATGAGGAAGAAAGAATAAATTTTCTTTATTTTACAACAATATTTCTACCCGAGTCAATGCAAATTAGTCATAGTATCGTTGTAATAACATGTTAATATGCAATATAACGCGTTTCTGTTTAAACCTTCTTGCTGGATTGTGTAACTATTTTTTAGTATAATAATTCCCGTTTATCTAGGGTTTAACGATGCATATTATATTGCTAAGGTGTCACTACAATTATACTTTGGGGGGTTGTTGCATGCAAGTGCGAAAACAAGCTTTTAGTTCTATCGAAATTATGCGTTTTTTAATTCCCTCTGCTTTAGGTGTCCTCTTCTTCCTTGTTCCCTTTCCTCAAGACGGAACATTCAATACTGTCCTTGGAATAGTTATCGATTGGGGGAAAGAGGCTTTAAAGCCAATTCTGGTAGTCACAGCCATGACATTGGTTGTGGCGAGC
The DNA here is from genome assembly GCA_002385485.1 of Acetomicrobium sp. UBA3949. Taxonomy (GTDB): domain Bacteria; phylum Synergistota; class Synergistia; order Synergistales; family Acetomicrobiaceae; genus Acetomicrobium. The sequence continues at coordinate 11,363 of DGDP01000117.1, forward strand.
GCAATTATCACTATTTATGCTTCATTGTTTAAGCCCTCTTTTATTATGAAAAGCCAATTTTTCAAAGATTTATTTGTAGTTAGTCCGTTGTGGAGCATCTCTCGTATATTGGGAGCAATATTTTCTGTGATGGTATATTATAAAATCGGCCCCGAGGCGATCTGGAGCATGGATACGGGAGGTACTCCGGTGCTGGTGCTTGCGCCGTCACTTTTGGTAATTTTTAGTGTCTTGGCTGCTGCAGTTTCCCTGCTTACGGATTTTGGATTGATGGAGTATGTTGGGACGCTGGCTCGTCCGCTGATGCATCCTCTTTTTACGTTACCAGGCAGATCTGCTATCGATACTTTGGCTTCGTGGCTCGGAAGCAGTTCCGTCGGTGTTGTGATCACCACTAGATTGCACGACGAAGGATATTACAGCGATAGAGAAGCGGCCATAATTTCCACCTCCTTTTCAATTTTAAGTGTTGCCTATATTTATGTTATGGCTGACTTCGTGGGTTTGCCGAATATGTATTTCCAAATTTTGATCACAATTTACGCCGTGTCGTTCATTTTGGCCATTTTGGCCCCTCGTTTTTGGCCCCTTAAAGGAATTCCTGACAGCTATTCGGGAAGATCCGGTAAACAGAGGCCTGAGGCAGAGATTCCCCCTGATCATACTCTTCACTCATGGGCCTTGAAGACAGCAGTAGAGAGGGCCAAAAAGGAGGGCATACATACAGTAATAAGGACTTGTTATCAAACCTTTTGTTTTTTAATAGTCTCCACCATGCCTCTTGTCATCTCTTGGGGAACGATAGTTCTGATAATTGCAACCTATACACCTATTTTTCAATGGATTTCCCTGCCCTTTGCATACATGCTGGAATTAGTGAAAATTCCTGAAGCTTACAAAGTTGCACCCGCATTTGTGTTGGCTTTTGCCGATCAGTTTTTGGCCGCAGTTATAGGGGCTACGTGCACTACAGTTGCCGCTAAGTTTATGTGTGCCTGTATATCAGCTACGGGGTTAATATACATGACTGAAATTGGTGTGTTGATTTTAAATTCCTCTATCCCTCTGGATTTTCCGAAATTGACAGCAATCTACTTTATGAGGGCCGTGCTTTCGGTGTTTTTACTTGCTCCCTTCGTTTGGCTGTTTTGTTGATATAAGGCGACGTAACGCCTTCGTTACCTCTATGTGATATAGGCGTTACGCATCTTTGTTAATATTTATATGAAGTCAATAAAAATGCGGGGGAGGGTAAGGAATGAAGAAATTAGTTTCGCTTTTGATTTTGGTTGTATTGTTTGGAATGGGTTTTGGGGGTGCTGCGTGGGCAGCCGGTCTGATTATGAAGGGTTCTACTACCGTTTTGCCAATAGCGCAAGCGGCGATTGAATCTTATGCTCAGCTTTATCCTAATACCGAATTTTCCCTTACTGGAGAGGGAAGCGGCAATGGCATTAAGGCGCTAATAGATGGCACATGTGATATAGCTAATTCCTCGAGATTCATAAAACTTGAGGAAGCAAAGTTGGCTTTCGAAAAAGGTGCGTATCCCGTCCCCTTTGGAGTTGCCATAGACGCTATAGTGCCAATTATCCATCCAAAAAATCCCGTCAACAACTTAACTTTGCAACAATTAAAGGATATATATAGCGGCAAGATCACCAATTGGGAGGATGTAGGCGGTCCGGATAAGAGAATTGCCGTTATAACTAGAGATACCAGTTCAGGGACCTATGAGGTTTGGGAAGAAAAGGTTATGAAAGGCGAAAGAATCACACCAAGAGCGCAGGTCATGGCATCTAACGGCGCAATAGTCCAAGCAGTGTCGACAAACGAGCTTGCCATTGGGTACATTGGAATAGGCTATCTAAATAGCAGCGTAAAAGGAATCACAGTCGAAAACATCGAGGCTAAGCCCGAAACAGCTCGAACCGGTGAATTTCCGATATCGAGATACCTTTTTATGTTCACGCGAGGTTGGCCCACAGGGGAAACGATGAGGTTTATAAACTTTATGCTAAGCGATGAGGGTCAAAGGATTGTATCGGAAACAGGGTTTGTTTCAATAAGATAGTTAACATAGTTTTGTAAATATTTATATAAATAATGCGGTGGAATGTAATTATAACCCACCGCATTATTTATGCTCAAATATTATTTCAGGAGTACGAGAGCCTTAATCCCCATTCTTTAATAACTTGACGAGAAGATTGATCATTGCGTATACAATGAACAAGGTAGACGTCTCTGAATATAAACGTGGGTTGAGACCACAGCCGTGGTAACCGAACGCGATCTTAAAATGATAAATGACATTTACGGGCATCTGGTAGGAGATTTAGTGCTAAAAGAGTTAAGTGAAACCGTTAGGGAAACTAAAAGGAAAGGTGATATATTTGTTAGACGGGATGGTGATGGATTTTTACTTATTTCAATGATATCGTTAAACTAAGCTTTGCACATTGCCCATAGGTTAAAGAAAAACGTGGAAAGTCGCTTATTCTCGGGCATGCAAGTAACTATTAGCATCGGAATATCCCAATATTTGCCCGACGAACCTTTTGAAAGAGCAATAGAAAGAGCCGATAAAGCCTTGTATAATTCAAAATCCAGAGGCAAAAACACGGTTTCTGTGGAACGAAGGTAGGTCTTGCTCTTTGCATCGGCATGAAGATATTTACTGTCATTTGCAAGTTACTTTGAAGGGAGGAGGCATTTTGAGAATGTTGGACAAAAGAAAGATACGGGAAATTTCGGAGGATCTTCAAAAGAGAGGAATCGATGCTTTTCTTTTGGGTCCGGGAGACGACTTGGAGTACCTTGCCGGGCTTAAAACTGGTGAGTGTGAGCGATTCAAAGGGCTATTTATTTTGGCCGACGGCAGTTATTTTTGTATTACGCCCCATCTTTATTTAGAAGAATTTGAGGCGGCATTCGGCAGTGAGGCGCCCATTTATGTATGGACTGACAAAGATTGGTTTTATCCTGTTTTAGCAAAGGCAATGAACGATTTTAACCTAAACGATAAGAAACTTGCCGTCAACTTTGGAGTTAGAGCCGTGGACGCCATAGAGATTTCCGATCGACAGGGGGTAAAGTTATTAAACGGTTGGCATTTTTTGGAGAGAATGAGAATAATTAAAAGCCCTTCGGAGATAGAAAAGCTCGAAAGGGCAACGCAGATTTCCGACGCAGCTTTTAGAGAACTTTTGGGCTTTATAAGACCGGGATTGACCGAGGGGGAGATAAAGAAAAAACTGATAGAGCTTTTTGAAGAGCATGGAGCCGATGGTCCTGCATTTGATGTCATAGTTGCGCGTAAGGAGAACGCCTCAAAACCTCATTACAACGGCACAAAAGGTGTTATAGAAGAACGGGATCTGGTGCTTATTGACTTTGGATGTAGATATGAAAGTTATTGTTCTGACACCACTCGGACGATCTTCGTCGGAGATCCATCAGATGAAGAAAAGAATCTTTATGAAGTAGTATTAAATGCCCAGGAAGCAGGAGAAGCTGCCGTGAGGCCCGGAGTCCTGGCCGAAGAAGTGGATAGAGCTGCAAGAAGTGTAATAGAAGACGCAGGATACGGTGAATACTTCAATACCCGCCTCGGTCATGGTATAGGCGTTGCAATCCATGAAGCGCCTTACATTATGGAAGGTAATAAAACACCTTTGGAACCGGGAATGGCTTTCAGTATAGAGCCTGGCATTTATATACCAGGCAAAATTGGCATTCGCATTGAAAATATCGTAGTCGTTACAGATGACGGATGCAGGTCGCTTTGTAAACTTCCCAAGGATATTATCGTCATTTGACAGTTATCCGATAGAACTTTATATTTTATACAGTAGTTAAAAAATTCATTTAATAATTCTGAGGGGGTGTTGTTATCATGAGCAAGAGATGGAGTAGAGTAATTGCGTCGATTATTGCTATCGCACTCCTGGCCGGTTTTGCAGTCTCCGGTGTTGCCTGTGCCGAGGAAAAGGTAATAAAGATCGGCACGCTTTTTCCTTTAACCGGGCCTGTGGCCTTGGCGGGACAGAGATGTAAGGCCGCAGTTGAAGCTGCAGTTGAAGTGATAAACAACTCCTATCCGAACATTCCTGTTCCTTTAGCTGATCACGAAGGCATTTTGGGTGGATATAAAATTGTATTAATCCACGCCGATCATCAAGGGAAGCCCGATGTCGGTAAAAGCGAAGCGGAACGCCTTTTCGACCAGGAAGGTGTTTTCGCAATAATAGGAAGCTATAACAGCGCTGTAACTAAACCGGCAAGTATGGTTGCCGAGAGAAGGTATTACAGATTGTTACTGAAATAAGATGATATGGAGTAACGGTGTTATTAGTTGAACAGCGTGTCCTCGAAGCCTTGGAGATTGCCGATAAGGGTTACGTAATCCAATCCGGCAGGGTTGTTATGTCAGGCTCATCGAAAGATCTCCTCGAGAGCGAAGAAATAAAACGAGCATATCTGGGTATGTAAATACATAATGGCTGTACATTGAGGCTGTCCCTATATATTTGGGGAATTACTGAATTACTGTTTGATCGGAATTAAATACACCTTGATACTCGATGAAACATTATATTTAAACGGACGTTTCATAACTAGAGCTACATTACGATTCTCGAATCAAAAGGGAATGTGGCACCTCAGGCCCCGAAGGTCATATAAGCCATTTGCTTTCTTCTAAATTAAGTTCCAGGGCAATGGACCAGTAGGGGTTTTAGTGCATTTCATGTCTATGCTGAGGACCTACTTAAGCAGCGATGATAACAGTCACGGCAGAGCAGGTAAAGTAAAAACTAAACAAACTAATAATGTGTAAAGGAGTATAAAAATGGACAAAAAAAGAGAATTTCCGCATGTTTTTGTTTTATTATTATTAATTATTGTTGTAGTTACAATACTTACATATATAATTCCTGCAGGACAATATGACAGAGTGCTAGATCCCAGTACCGGGCGCCAGCTAATTGACCCCAATTCTTTTAAGTATATAGACAAAACCCCAGTTGGTCTTTTTGGCATGCTGTTAAGCATAGTTGAGGGTCTTATTCAAGCTTCCAATATATCAATATTAATATTTTGCGCCTTCGCAACATTATATTTAATAGAACAAACTGGAGCAATGGACGCCGGCATCGCTTGGATGGTAAAACGAACAAAAAGAAATCCCAAGTATGCTACTGCCACAATTATTATAGCGATGTTTATATTGAGCGCATGGGCATCAACGGGGACTTTGTCTTACGAAGAAATAATTGCTTTCATTCCAATATTCGTTAGTTTGGCTATTGCCTTAGGATATGATCCTTTAGTTGGCATAGGAATGTCGTATCTTCCTGTAGGAATTGGGTTTGCCTCTGCAACACTTAATCCTTTTACTATAGGAGTTGCTCAAGGGATTGCCGAGCTACCATTATTTTCAGGACTCCGCTTACGATTAATAGTATTTTTTAGTATGACTATAATTACTATATTATATGTGCTATTATATGCTAAAAAAGTCAAAGCTGATTCTTCAAAAAGTTTAGTTTATGATGTTGAATTCCATGAATTAAAATTTGATGAAAAAAGATTACATACTTCATTTACTTTGGAAAGAAAGTTAACCTTAATGGTACTTTTTATTGGTATAACTATCATGGTCTTCGGACTTTCTAAATTACATTGGTATATCAACGAAATATCGGCTGTATTTTTGGGAATAGCAATATGTACTGGCATAGTTAACCGGTGGCATCCAAATAAAATTGCAGATGCTTTTGTTAATGGCCTCGCAAAAGGAGTTCTCTCCGCTTTAGTGGTAGGTTTCGCTAGAGGCATTTTAGTTGTTATAAGTAAAGGTCACATATTGGATACAATTATATATATAGCTGCTGAGCTATTAAATAAATTGGGGCTCTATACTAGTGCCATTGGTATGCTCATATTTCAAACGATTCTAAATTTTTTTATTCCATCCGGAAGTGGGCAAGCGGCAACTGTAATGCCAATCATGACTCCTTTGGCTGATTTGATCGGAATGAACAGACAAATATCAGTTTTAATATTTCAATTTGGTGACGGTTATTCGAACTTGATTTGGCCCACTAGTTTTGTCTTAATTGCATGTGCTGCTGCACATATTCCGTTGAATAGATATTATAGGTGGTTTTTGCCGTTATACTTTATTTCTATGATATTTCAGGTATTCTTTATATTTATCGCAATATATATTAACTATGGTCCATTTTGATGTAAATATTTATTAAAAGGAGGAAGCTTAATTGAGTCCGATTACTGCGTTATTGATCATCGCTATTGTGTATGCTATTGGAGATTTTGTTTCGCAAAAAACTAAGGCTATTTTTTCCATGTTATTTGTTTCCGGAATTATATTTATGATTGGATTTTGGCTTGGAATTCCAAAGACATTGTTTGAGGATGCTGTTATTGTAAAGCTTGCTTTAGCATTGATCCCCATACTTATGGTTCATATGGGTACGTTGATGAGGCTTAAAGATTTGCAAGAAGAATGGAAAACGGTTGTCATTGCCTTTAGCGCGATAGTATTTGCCGGTGTTGCCCTTTTTGTAATAGGTTCTCCTCTAGTGGGTCGTGAGTATGCTATCCCGGCAGCGGGTCCTATCTCTGGTGGTGTTGTAGCGACGCTTATTATGAGTGAAGCGGCAAAGTCCAAGGGTTTGGAAACGGTGTTGGTTTTCCTTACACTCCTTTTAGTACTTCAGAACTTTGTTGGTTTGCCCATAGCTTCTATTTGTTTGTCACGAGAAGGTCATCGGCTTAGAGATATATATAGAAGCGGTGGTGTTTCCATAGATGGGACGCCTCTTAAATCAGAGGATAATTCCATAGAAAACAATAGAAAATGGAAATTTATACCTGCTACACCAAAAGAGCTGCAGACACCGTTCATCTTGATCATGAAAACTATGCTTGTTGGGTGGCTTGCTGTAATGGTGGCGCAGCTTTTGGGCGGCGTTATAGATAAATTCGTAATGGCTTTGATTTTTGGCATTATATTTTACGAAATTGGATTTCTTGAGCCAAAAATTTTAACAAAGGCGAATTCAGAAGGCTTTACCCTTTTTGCCTTGCTGGTTCCGATTTTTATGAATCTGAGCAAGGCTACTCCAAGCATGGTTATTTCCCTAATAGTTCCTATAGCTTTGTCCTTTGCCATAGCCGTAGTGGGAATTATCATCTCTTCTGTGATTTTGTCTAAAGTTTTCGGGTATTCATGGGAAATGAGCCTTGCAATCGGTGTTTGTTGTCTGTTTGGCTTTCCGGGGACCTTTATAGTGTCTCAGGAAGTAGCGAACGCTGTAGGAGAAACTCCCGAAGAAAAGGAGTTTGTGCTTACTAAGATACTGCCAAAGATGTTGGTTTCCGGCTTTACTACAGTTACCATTGCCTCGGTTTTCTTGGCAGGATTTCTCGTAAAGCTGCTATAAATTCTTAAGGAGCGTGATTTTTTTGAAATTTGAGGAAATTTTGGAGCTTGCCGAGAGATTTGAAGAAAAGGTCATAAACTTTCGTCACGATTTTCATGCTCACCCTGAGCTTTCCTGGGAGGAGGAAAGAACGTCCAGAATTATAGAGCAAGTGCTAATAGGACTCGGGTTTGATGGCGTACGTCGTGGCTTTGGAGGGACAGAATCGGGAGTTGTGGGAGATATCGCAGGGAAAAAAGAAACTCCTATTATAGCCCTGAGAGCTGATATTGATGCCCTGCCCATTGAGGAAGAAGCGGATGTACAGTGGAAGTCCACGAATAAAGGGGTCATGCACGCTTGTGGGCATGACGCTCATGCAGCGATACTTTTGGGCGTCGCCCATGTTCTTGCCTCTTTAAGAGATAAACTTCCGTGTAAAGTGCGTTTGATCTTTCAGCCGGCGGAAGAATCGGGAGTTCGATCCGGGGCTCAGCAGCTAATTGAGGAAGGCGTATTAGATGGCGTTGAGGCTATTTGGGGTCTTCATGTATGGAGTCCGCTTCCGGCTGGAACCATAGGCTACAGGTCAGGTCCGATAATGGCGTCGTCGGACATTTGGGAGGTAGAGGTGAAGGGTAAAGGTGGCCACAGCTCAAGGCCTCACGAGGCCAAAGACCCTACCATAGCAGCTGCAAATATAATAATGTCTGTGCAGACTATCATAAGTCGTGAGTTGGACCCATTGGAAACTGCTGTATTGAGCATCGGCAAGCTTGAAAGCGGGAGTGCACCTAACATAATACCCGATAAAGCCTTCATTCAAGGCAGCATTCGCACCACCAATTCGAAGGTGCGTGACGGGCTGCCAGAAAAGATAGAACGAATCGCAAAAGGTATAGGAAGCGCTTTGAGGTGTGAAGTCAAAACCAACTATATCCACGTTTACCCGGTCACCGTAAACGATCCGAACATGATTGAGACATTGAAAGAAGTTGCCTCAGTTATGTTCGGGGACAAATCTTTGGTTGAGGTACCCATTGCCATGGGTTCGGAGGATTTTAGCTTCTACCAACAGAAAGTGCCAGGCGTCATATTTTTTCTGGGCATTGCTGATCCTAAGAAAGGTACTGACGCCGAACATCATAATCCAATGTTTAAGACTAATGATGAAGTGCTAAAAAAAGGCGTAGCGCTTCTAGCGGCTCTTGCGATGGAAGGAACAAAAAGGAGTGATCGATGATGGATTGCAAGCCCAAGGTTTTGGTGACAAGTCGTATTCCCGAAGAAGGGATGCGCATTTTAGAGGAATATTGCCATGTTAAGGTGTTTGACTAAGAAGGTGTCTTTCCTAGAGATTTGCTTTTAAAGGAAGTCAAGGTAGTAGATGCCATTGTCGATCGCGTAAAATATTTGTAGGAGATTTTCAGAGGTAAAAAAGAAAGGGACCCCTCCTTTTGGTAGAATCTTTGCAGCACCCAAAAACTCATAAAGGAGGGTCCCAACTTCAATAAGGTTTTTTACTACAAGAAGCAATAAACTTCATCAAGGAGTTGCTTGAATTCTTCGGTAATTCCGAGGTCAGGACGTTGGCTGAAATTGAAGCTGAAGTTTTTCGTATCATGAAGGCCTTTGTCCGTGAGCTGATCAAAGCTTACATTCAAATTGCAGAC
>DGDP01000010.1:0-2400 GCA_002385485.1 Acetomicrobium sp. UBA3949
TGGATGGCCACTTTAGAATAGGTCTTTGTCTCGATACGTGTCATCTATTTGCCAGCGGTTACGAGCTTTCCTCTCTGGAGGGTTATGAACGCCTAATTCTAATGGTTGGCAAGTACGTCGGTCTTGAAAGGGTTGGATGTTGGCATTTAAACGACAGTCGCTTTGAGAGAGGAAGCAGAAAAGACAGGCATGCTCATATAGGAGATGGCAATATCGGCATTGATGCTTTCGCAAATATACTTACCGATCGGCGTTGGGAGAGGGTGCCATGCCTCTTGGAGACCCCTAAGGAAGGTCGCGGCGACGAGGGTAATTTGGCTTTATTGAGGAAACTGAGGGGACATTGATTATCGAAAGGAAGATGATCATGGGAAGTAACCCCAAACTTAGGGTAGGGCTCGAAAAAATCCGGGATAACGCTTCGAAAGTGGTGGAGCTTTGTAAAAAAACCGGCATCAGGGCAGGCGGCGTTACAAAGGGGCTTTGCGGAAATCTAAAGGTAGCCGAGGCGATGGTCGAGGGAGGATGTTTCTTTTTGGCCGACAGTCGCGTAAAAAATATCGCAAATCTCAAAAGAGAAGGCGTGAATTCTCCTTTTATGCTTTTGCGCTTGCCGATGCCAAGCGAAACAGATGCTGTGGTGACTTGGGCTGATGTAAGCTTGGTTTCCATGGCTGAGACGATCTTACTCTTAGATGAAGCCTGTAAAATTCAAAATAAGTTTCATGAAGTAATAGTCATGGTTGATGTAGGCGATCTGCGCGAGGGTATATGGCCATCTGATGTCGAAATAGAAACGATGGCTAGTGCTTTGAAGAAGTGTAAAAGGGTTCACTGCCTTGGAGTTGGAACTAATGTCGGATGTTATGGCGGCGTTTTACCCTCCCGCGAAAATATGGGTAGGTTGGTCGAGGTTGGCCGTAAACTCGAGGACCTGCTAGGCTACAAGTTGGCGGTCTACTCGGGGGGGAGCAGCTCTTCCTTGGCGTTGATAGAAAAGGGAGAGATGCCTCGTGAAATAAATCAATTGAGAATAGGGGAAGCTATTTTGCTTGGCACTGACGTAACGGGCGGGAGGAAAATTCCCTATTTGAACCAGGATACCATGTTTTTAGAAGCGGAAGTAATAGAGGTCAGGCAAAAGCCGAGCGTGCCTGTAGGCGAAATAGGAGCAGATGCCTTCGGCAATGTGCCGTTTTTTGAGGACAGGGGGGTGCGTCTTAGGGCTGTATTAGCCTTGGGCAAGCAAGATGTAAGGCTTGAAGGAATCAAACCTCTTCAAAATGGCATCCGCATCCTCGGTGCGTCGAGCGACCATATGATTGTAGACGTAGAAGATTGTGACGAAAATATTTCCCCGGGAAGCGTTCTGGCTTTCAGGGTAGATTATGGGGCGATGCTGGCAGCTGCTACGTCGCCTTATGTGGAAGTGGTGGCGGAAGCAGAATGATCAAATTTCTGTCCTTGCGCGATATTCTAGATATACTCATTATTGCCTTTCTCATATATCGCATCCTCTTGTTGCTGATGGATACAAGGGCCATGCAGCTTGTAAAGGGGCTGTTGCTTTTGGCCTTAGTCAGTGTATTTGCCAGGACTTTGCGCTTTGAAGCTTTATCATGGATATTGGGAAAGTTTTTAGGCGTTATGTTTATAGCCATTCCCATTGTATTTCAACCTGAATTGCGACGGATGCTCGAGGAAATAGGCAAAGGAAGCCTGTGGAGACGGGCCATATCCAGGGAGAAGGCGCAGTCTTTGGCGGATGAGGTTTTAAGGGCCCTACTGTATCTCCAATCTCAAAAAATAGGGGCGTTGATAGTTCTTCAAAGGAGCACTGGACTCAAAGACGTGTGGCAATCTGCGGTAAAATTGGACTCTGAAATTTCTCAAGAGGTGTTGGTATCCATTTTTTGGCCGGGCAATCCCCTCCATGACGGTGCTGCCATACTGGATAGGGAACGGGTGATTGCGGCTTCATGTTTTTTACCCCTGAGCGATAATCCGGATATTTCAAGATGGCTTGGTACGAGGCATAGGGCAGCCTTAGGAATAACGGAGGTATCGGATGCCATATCTTTGGTGGTTTCGGAAGAGCGGGGAGAGGTTTCCTTTGCAATACGCGGTCACCTCTCAAGAGGTCTTAAAGAAAACCAATTGCGTCAGTTGCTCCTTCACTACTTTCTTTCCGAAAGCGAACCCACATCGCTGTGGGAGAAGATCCGTGAGGCCTTTGCTTCATTTCGTTCTGGAGGTGTAAAAGATGATGAAATGGATCGATAATCTGTTTTCCTCCAGGACATTTTTGAAGGTATTTTCCTTGGTACTCGCCTTTTTTCTGTGGTTTTATGTCACGGGAGACAGCAATACCGATGTGGTAAGATCTTACAGACTGGCTTT
>DGDP01000010.1:2493-3966 GCA_002385485.1 Acetomicrobium sp. UBA3949
CCCTCAACGGTGGATCTCAGATTGGAAAAGAGTGCGGAAAGGGCGATCCCCGTTACGCCGGAATTGCCTCAGCTGCCCGACGGATATGCTTTACGAAGCGTTATCGTGTCTCCCTCCCAAGTGATCGTACGGGGTACAGAAAGCGATGTGAAAAGGATAACGGGCGCAGTCGTCATTCCCTCTCTTGCCGATCTGCTTGCCAACGAAAAGATAAGTCTTAAGGTGATGCTTGAACCTCAATCGCAGGAATGGTCGAACGTAACAGTGATCCCTGACAGGGTTGATTTTCAGGCTGAGGTCGATATCGTAAAGATAAAAAAAGAAGTTCCCATCTTTGTTCCCATTGAAGGGGAGCCTCATCCCGATTATATCGTTACGTCCATTCTGACTACTCCAGGGAACGTGATATTGGAAGGGTCAAAAGTGACACTTAACGGGATCAGTTCCATAACTACAAAGTCTCTGAATATAAGCGGGATAAATGAAGACATGGAAGCGCAACTTCCCATTTCAGTCCCGAAAGGGATCAATGTATTGGGAGATAAAAGCGTAACCGTGAAGGTAACATTAAAGCAAAGGATTGCTACTATGAAATACGAAAATTTGGAGATAGAGATAAGGGGCAGAGGTATATATAGAAATTGGAAAATAGATCCCACTAAAGTGGATGTGATCATTGAGGGGCCCCCGTCAATAGTTTCTTCCCTTGAAGGCAAGGAGCCCGCAATAGTGGCGTATGTAGATATTACGAATATAGTGTCCAGGAGATTGTCCATACCCGTAAACGTTGAAGTAAAGGTTAAAGGAATCAGCGCCAAGAAGGTCGATCCTGACAGGGTTACCTTTACGGTTCTGGATTAGACTGATAACTGTAAGGCATTGCAATTTATGATAAATATAGGAGTGAATGTCCAATGGGCAAGAAAATACGATGCTTATTCGGAACAGATGGGGTAAGAGACGTAGCGAATAAGGGGGTCATGATCCCCGAAATGGTGCTGCGTTTGGCCAGAGCCTATGCCCTATTTTTGGCCGAAAGGGGGGTGCCCAAACCCACAATTGCCATAGGAACCGATACCAGATTATCATGCCAAATGCTGCAGTCCGCACTGGAGGCAGGGTTCATGTCTGCAGGAGCTGATGTGCTGCTTTTAGGCGTTATCCCCACGGCCGGGGTCAGTTTTGCAGTTAGGCAATACGAGTTGGCGGGCGGCGCTGTAATCAGCGCTTCGCATAATCCTGCCGAGTACAACGGGGTTAAATTCTTCGATAAAAGGGGCGTAAAGCTGAGCGATGACGACGAAGCGGCCATAGAGGAGTACCTTGGCGACTCCATGTTAGACGAGTGGAGGCCAACGGGGGCATCGATTGGCCTCTCCATCGAGGCCAAGGATCCTATAGGCGATTACGTACAATACATATTGGCAAAGGTCGACGGTTTTTCTCTGTCCGAATACAAAATGGTGATCGATT
>DGDP01000137.1 GCA_002385485.1 Acetomicrobium sp. UBA3949
CTACAAAAACTTGACGCGGTCATCAAAGGGGCAAAAAACGACTTACTATATCCCCACATGATATAATCTTTAAGTCTATGTTTGTAATAGTTCTACGCTTTCTACGCAATCAGAGTGAAGGAGTGGTAGTTTAATGGTTGAATCTTACAGCAGAAATGACGCAATGAATTACAATATACATGTAGGCTCATCGCTTACACATCTGATGGAAATGGATCCTGCCTTTAGAACCGTTGCCTATTTTTCGATGGAAATTGGCGTCATGAACGACATTCCCACCTATGCAGGCGGATTGGGAATTTTAGCCGGCGATGTGCTGAAAAGTACAGCCGACCTCGGAGTCCCTATTGTAGGGGTTACGCTCCTGTACAAACAGGGATATTTCAAACAAAGGATCGACGAACAGGGACGACAAATTGAGGAACCCTTTCAATGGGAACCGGGTAAAAAACTAACCTTACTTCCCAATGAAGTAAACGTCGATATAGAGGGCAATTCGGTATATGTACGTGTTTGGGTATATGAAATTGTCGGGGAGACGGGGTATGTTGTACCTGTCTATTTTCTAGATACCGATTATGAAAAAAACACCCCCGAGCATAGAAACCTTACATGGTATTTGTACGGAGGAGACCTCAGATACAGATTGTGCCAAGAGATGATTTTAGGAATAGGAGGTCTAAGGATCCTAAGGGATCTGGGTTACAATAATATAAAGACTTTTCATCTTAATGAAGGTCATGCAGGCTTTCTGGCTTTAGAACTTCTTAGAGAACAGGGTTATATCGATTTCGAAAAAATTAAGGAACAGGTGGTCTTCACTTCGCATACTCCAGTGGCAGCAGGACACGATTATTTCTCCTTTGACCTAATAGAGAGAACCATGTCGCCAGTATTCGTAGATTATTTAAAACAGATGATGCCTAACGGCGGCGTTTCAATGGTCGATTTCGGACTCAAATACAGCAGATACATAAATGGGGTATCAAAAAAACACAGAGACGTAAGCAGAAAGCTTTATAATACCGAAAACATAGATTACATAACCAACGGCGTTCATTCAAAAAGCTGGACATCTTCAAGTATGCAAAGGATTTTTGACCAAAACATACCGGGCTGGAGAAATGACCCATCCAGGTTGGTCATGGCAAGCAAATTGGGCGACAATGAAATTTGGAAAGCCCATCAGGCAAACAAAATGCATCTTCTATCCAAGGTGCTCGAGAAAACCGGAATAGAGCTGGACACTGAAATCCTCACTATAGGCTTCGCCAGAAGAGCAGTAGCGTACAAAAGAGCCGATCTCATCTTTAAAGACATAAATAGATTAATTGACATATGCGCCGGCAAAGTACAACTCATATTCTCGGGAAAGGCGCATCCTTCCGACGAAGACGGCAAAAAGATGATACAGCGCGTGACAGAGATCTCTAAAGAGATTTCCGATAAAATCCCGGTAGTTTTCTTGGATAATTACGACATGGAACTGGCCGGTTTACTCACCTCGGGGGTTGACGTATGGCTCAACACGCCCATTAGACCACGTGAAGCTTCGGGAACTAGCGGAATGAAGTGTGCCCATAACGGAGTATTAAATTTATCCATATTGGACGGATGGTGGGTTGAGGGCTGGATAGAAGACATAACGGGGTGGGCAATAGGGCCCGAACCAAAAGAAGTGGAGCTCGTAAATTACGACGAGTCCCAAGACGCGGATGCGTTATACAAAGTGCTTGAGCAAAAGGTCATACCATTGTATTATCAAAATAAAGACAAATGGATTTCAATGATGAAAAATACAATTTCCTTAAATGCCAGCTATTTCAATACTCATCGAGTTGTAAGAGAATATTGCGAAAAAGCCTATGGCATACACCCAAAATATTACTAAATTAAAGTGAAGTGGTAAGAGGTGTCTTCGCCTTTCAAAAAAACAAAAGTGCTTCACGTTGCTTCAGAAATGCACCCACTCGCAAAAAAAGGAGGACTGGGCGACGTCGTCGGCTCACTGCCCAAAGCACAAAGAGAACTTGGCATTGACAGCAGGGTTTTATTGCCTCTCTACCCGGGAGTTATGGATCGCATCAACGGGGAGGCAAAAAAATTACCGCGCAAGCTATATCTTCCTTTAGAATGGAGAGTATTTCCTGCCCGATTATGGCATACAGATGTCCAGGAGGTCCCTGTTTACCTTCTGGACATCGAAGATATATCCTTTTCGGCAGATGTATATCCAAATCAATTGGACATGAACTCGGTAAGACCTTTTTTCCTTCTCTCCTTGGCTGCAATGGAATTTAAAAAGGCAACCAACTGGAATCCACATATATTTCACATTCACGATTGGCCTACCTCTATGGTGGCAGCCTCTCTTAAATGGCACATGTATTATTCGACATTATCCGACCAATATGATACCGTTCTCACAATACACAACCTTGCTCACCAAGGAATCATTCAGGAAACGAACTTAATTCAATGGGGAATCCCAAAAGAGGCTTTTAACATAGAAGGGTTGGAATACTATGGAATGACCAACTTTTTAAAGGGCGGAATTATAGCTTCCGACATGGTCACGACAGTCTCTCCCCGCTATTCCTGGGAAATACAGACGAGGGAATATGGAATGGGCCTGGATGGTGTTTTAAAAAAGTACAACAGTAAGCTAAAGGGAATACTCAACGGGATCGATTACTCCTATTGGAATCCCAAAACAGATCCTCTTATTCCAGCACATTACGACGTAAACGACATTGCCCCGAAAAGAGAATGCAAAAAATCCTTATTATCCCGATGCGGCTGGGAAGACAATGGCTCACCAGTCTTAATATATATAGGCAGACTCGCGGAACAAAAGGGCTTGGATATATTATTGCCCTCCATAGAAGCCATTCCGGGTCACGGTTGCAAGTTGATCGTTTTAGGCGAAGGAAGCGAAATTTACGAAAGAGCTCTATTGGATATGTGCGCGCAATTTCCCGACAGCCTATTCGTTAAAATAGGATATGATGAGGAGCTATCGCACCTCATGTATGCAGGAGGAGATATGCTCGTAATGCCTTCATATTTCGAACCTTGCGGTTTATCGCAACTAATCGCAATGCGATATGGAACAGTCCCCATATGTCGTGCTACAGGAGGGCTTGCAGACACAGTTATAGATGCCGATTCAGCATCGGATGGAACCGGTTTTTTATTCAGTTCTTACGATACCGAGGCTTTCTTGCGAGCTATGGGAAGGGCTTTGGCGTCTTGGAACTCTCCAAATCTCTGGAATCGAATTATGTTAAACTGCATGAAGGTCGACTTTTCTTGGTCCAAATCCTCACGAGAATACGCGAATCTATACCTCGAACTGCTGGGAGTCCCGGAAGACGAAAACAAAAATCTATTGCGTTAGTCTTGTCATATAACCTACTAACAGGGTATAGTTATAAGCATAGTTATAAAAATATATAGTACACCTTAAGAAATTATTTACGGGGGTGGCATTTTTGATCTATGGAAAGTACGGGAGGGTGTTGGGCATAGTTCTAGCAGGTGGTCGAGGCCAGAGACTTTCCCCCTTGACAAGGCACCGCGCAAAGCCGGCAGTTCATTTTGCAGCCAAATATAGGATAGTAGATTTTGCCCTTTCCAACTTAGTTAACAGCGGAGTCTTCTCCATTTACGTCCTCGTCCAATTTCGAAGCCAGTCATTGAACGAGCACATTGAAAGAGGGTGGCAGTTTGGAGGCGCCTTGAGAGGCAGAGACTTCTTTATAACTGTTGTACCCGCGCAAATGTGGACCGGCGAGCATTGGTACAAAGGAACGGCCGATGCCGTCTTTCAAAATCTACACCTGATCACCATTTACAATGCCGACCGTATTTGCGTATTCGCCGCCGATCATGTATATAAGATGGACATAGAACAAATGATGCAAAAACATATAGAACAAAAAGCGGATTGCACGGTAGCCGCTTACGAAGTGCCTGTAAGCGAAGCGTCTGCCTTTGGATGCCTGAAAACGGACAAAGATGGTTTTGTCGTAGAATTCCTGGAAAAGCCGAAGAACCCGCCCGAAATTCCAAACCGGCCCGGATTTAGCTTTGTTTCCATGGGCAATTACATCTTCGAAAGGGAAATTTTAGAAGAAGTATTAGTTGAAGATGCAAATGATCCCGACAGCAGTCATGATTTCGGAAAAGATATATTGCCGAAACTATACAAAAACCATAAAGTATTGTCCTACGATTTTAAAACAAATGCCATCCCGGGAAATGATAAGCCGTATTGGAAAGACGTAGGAACGATCAAAGCTTACTGGCAGGCTCATATGGACCTGCTCAAGGAAAATGCGGATTTAAATCTTTTCAACCCGCAATGGCCCATCAGAACCGTATCCTACGCCGACCCTCCGGGGTTCACCTTCTCCGTGGACAACTCCTCAAGCAGCGTGGAAGACGCGCTTCGCGCGGAGGGAAGTCAAGTAATCGGGGCAACCGTAAAAAGATCGGTTTTGTCGAGAAACTGCGTTATAAAGCCCGGCGCCTACGTTGAGGAATGCATAATAGGAAGAGGAGTAGTCATTGGGGAACGGTGTCGATTGAAAAGGGTCATTGTGGATGCCCAAAACGTTATCCCCCAGGATACTGAAATAGGATTCGATGAAGATTTGGATCGTCAAAGATATCACGTCGATCCTTCGGGCATAGTGGTCGTCCCTATGCCCGCCATACAACTTAGAGCAAAGGTGAATTTCCCCTACCCAGATTCAGGAATTTAGTATATACTACCCGAGTAAATTTTTTTATGGGAGGAAGATTTATGACAAAGGGAAATATCTGCGACGAAGTAAAAAAACTTTTGGATATGGCTGATTCAACAAATAACCACGAGGAAGCAACAAGGCTTGCGAATAAAGTCCTCGAGCTGGACCCAACAAATTGCGAGGCTTTACTGTTATTGGCGGACAATGCCATATCCGATGGCGATATGGAAAATAATCGCTTTTATCTCAACCGGATAATCGAAAACTACGAGAAAGGACAATCCAAAGACAATACGAGAGATGCGGAAGATGCCAATGACGAAATTTACCTTTTCGCCCTTGAAAGGCTTGCCTTTTCGCTTTCCTTCGACGATCGCCACGAAGAAGCTATGTCGGTTGCCCAAAAATTGTTAGAGATCGATGTAGAAGGAAAAACTACGGCCAAAGATACGATTTATCGGTCGTTGTTGATGATGGACCGCTACAAAGAAATATTGGAAATGATCTGCCAGGAGGAAAACCCTTCAGCCGTTGCTCTGCACGCAAAGGCGATAGCTCTATATCAATTGGACGGAATGAGCTGGAACTCTTACGAAGCCTTGGTCAGCGCATTGGAAGGCGATCCTGATGCTCCTTTCTATGCTTTGGGCATTTGGGATGAGCCTGAGGAACCTGACGAAGAGGAAGTCCAATCCATGCTGACAGCCTTGTATATAGTAGAGCCGTGGGCCAAATCCGACGAACTCATCGACTGGATAACCCATATTACCATCGCCTTCGGTTTTTTCACCCAACGCCTTCCGGAGGATTTTCTCCAGGTTATGGAATTAAGCGAAACCGGTAGTATGGCTAGGCAGGAATTAGACGAATTAAAGAAAATAATCGACGAAATGCAGAAAGTGGAAGCCGTAAGGGATCACGACTTCAAGGGTATAGATCGCGTAGTCTTCGATGCACTGCGCTTCAGACGTAAATATTAAAACCCAAAAAAAGATTAAACCATTATAGCAGGCAAATTATTCCACAGGGTAAGCCGTGGAATCGTATGGCTTTCGTCAATACGGGAAGCGTATTCAACGTCGCTCCATAGGCCCAAATCCTTCAAGCTTAATGCGTGCTCTGCATCCGTCATGGCACGCATTAAATTTTTATCGTAATATTCCCAAGTGGCTATCGCTATCTTTGCTCCATCGTTTAACTTCAAACTTTGGATTTTATTCTTTGCAATTTCCACCATCATACCAGCACAGGCGGTGTCATCTATCATTGCTCGGTTGAACCTGCCGGCGCAAAGTATGCCTATTTTGTTGCCTCTTTCGATAGCAGCTTCAACTACAGCGGTGGCGTTTCTGGAGCAGCCTGCAAACACGATACCCGAAGAAGCCGCAGCGCGTAACAATGCTTTAGTTCCGTTGGTAGTCGTCATTATGGCCCCGTGAAAATCTCTTAGGTTATATCGAAGCAATTCAATCGGAGAATTGCCACAATCGAAGCCGGGAGGAGGAAGGCTTTTTCTTTCTCCCATTAAAAGCCATTTTCCGCCAAGTTTAGACTTTAGGCTGTAGGCCTCTTCTACATCTTCTACAGGCAAAAGGACCTTGCCGCCCATCTCAAAAAATGTCACTATTGTCGTGGTAGCCCGTAAGATATCGACCACGATCCAAGTATCTATGCGATCCAGATCACCGGAGGGGTTTAACACAACCGTCAGTTGAACCGACATTTTTAATCTCCTGTGCAACAAATTTGTTTATTTTTACCTTCGCTTGTAACATAATACAGATATCACATAAATAACAGGAGGGTCAATCATGTCAGAAATTAAATTGAAGGGTACTCCTCTATCTCCTGGTCTTTCCTATGGATACGCTTTTACATACAAGACCATACCCTTTGAGCAAAGAAACATCGTCATTAAAACCAAAGACGTCGAAAAGGAGCTATCCCGCCTAAAAGATGCCATTAAAAAAACGAGGGAATCCCTCGAAAAACTGAAGGATAGAACCAAAAAGAAGCTGGGAGAGGAAAAGGCGGGAATTATAGAGGCTCACATGCTGATGCTTGAAGACCCCATGTTCATTCAAGAAATTGAAAACACCATAAAAGAAGGCCATTCTGCAGAGGACGCCGTTTACACGGCCACTATGAAGATAAAAAAGATGTTTGAAGATATACCTGACCCCTATTTAAGAGAAAGGGCTGCAGACGTAGAAGATGTGGGCAGCAGGCTATTCAGAAACTTATTGGGAGCAAAAGATCTTGAATCGATAGGACGAGAGGAATCAACTATAGTCGTCGCCAGCGACCTGGCTCCCTCGGAATTAATCGCCATATCGGGAAACAATGTCGTCGGCTTAGTGCTCCTCCACGGAGGCCCAACATCTCACATGGCCATAATAGCCAAGTCATTAGATTTGCCTGCTGTATCCGGAATAGATATAAACACAATCTCCGACAATAACATTATCATAATCGACGGCACAAAAGGAGAAGTAACGATAAACCCTTCTCCTGAAACGCTTTCGCAGGTCAAAAGAAAGGTAGAGGAACTCAAAAAAGAGCAAGAGGAGGCCATGAGCCTGAAAGATGCTCCTGCAATCACCTCAGACGGTTTCAAGCTAAAGTTGTGGGGCAACATAGCCCATCCAAACGAGGTGAGCAGCGTTTTATCCTTCGGAGGAAAGGGTATAGGCTTATTCCGAACGGAATTTCTTTTCATGAACAGAAACAATCCTCCCAGCGAAGATGAGCAATTTGAAGCCTATAGCAAGGCATTGGCGGAAATGAACCCCAACCCTGTAGTAATCAGAACGATGGATGCCGGCGGCGATAAGGAGATCTTCTATCTCAACATACCGAAGGAGGACAATCCCTTTTTGGGCTATCGCGCCATTCGGATTGGCATCACCGAGGAAGGTTTGCTTTTGACACAACTCCGGGCTTTACTGAGAAGCGCAACCTACGGAAATCTTTACATAATGTTCCCTATGATCTCTTCTCTATGGGAGGTAAAAAGGGCAAAAGACCTGCTCCGAAAAGCAGCCCGACAACTGAAGGAGGAGGGAATAGAACAGGGATCGGCAAAAATAGGAATAATGATAGAAATACCCTCCGCAGCTCTTATGGCGGATGAGCTTGCAAAGGAGGTTGACTTCTTCTCCATTGGAACCAACGATTTAACTCAATATACATTGGCAGTGGACAGAGGAAACGCGAAGATATCCCGATGGTACGATCACCTGCATCCTGCAGTTCTCAAGCTTATCGACATGACTGCAAAGGCAGCAAAAAAACACAAAATTGAGCTTGGAATGTGTGGCGAAATGGCCGGCGACCCTTTAGCTCTTCCAATACTCATTGGGATGGAGTTCGACGAACTTTCTATGTCACCTCCGGCAATTCCAAAGATCAAAAGACTTACACGAAAAACCAGCTTGGGAAGAGCTAAAGAGATTACGCAAAAAGTTTTGTTGATGAAAGATGCAACAGAAGTGCGCACCTTTCTTGAGGAGATGACATCTCAATTATGACCGAAAAAATGGAGATCATATCTCATTGCGCGCGAGGATCTTTCGGAGACAAAAGGGTCTTGATCCAGGGGTACATTATTTCAAAGTCATTTCCCCTGGTCTTGCTTTTGCACGGAGTGCACGGCTGCGCCAATCTGGCAGAGGGAAACAAATACGGCGTTCTGGCACGCTTGCTTGCGCAGGAATCCATAAATGTCCTGACCATTGAAACCAGCAGAAAAACCAGAGACAGGGATGCCTATGGCAACGATAGAAACAGATGGATAATGGATGCCTTTAAGGGAAAAACCTATGCCATGGACTTATTTGACGTGGCGAGTGCTATTTCGTTCATACATGATGATCTCAGATGGCCTGAGTTATGGCTATGGGGTTTTTCTCTGGGAGGTTTGCATTTTCTGATTTTGACGGGCGGAATTTATAAAAAAGTTTTAGAACGGGCTGGCCTGAAAAACCCTATAACCACCTTTCCCAAGATCGAAGGTTTGATACTCTCCGGGAGCGGAGACGAGATACGCCCGGAAAACGGGCCGTCGTTTCACGAGCCTATTTTGGACTCTCTGCCCTGTCAAGAAATGCTTCTGGAGGCAGCGAAAAATACGAATGCGGAAAATGTCTATGCCTTTTACGGCAGCCTTGATGAAACCTTTGCTAAGGAAGCATGTAGGAGGCTGTTTGAATTAACGCCCACAAAACGAGACTTCATCGTCCTCGAAGGAGTTGACCATTCTTTTAGAACTGTTAACGGCATTCCTTCGATATCGCCTTTAATCGATATGGTAAATTACCTAAAGAAGCATATTCTAAAAAATCCAGGGCCAACCCGGTGAAATGTCAAGAAAAGCCAATATTTTGGCTCCAAAAAGGAAGGTGCAAAAGGAGCCGATAGCAAAAAAGGGGACCATGGGGAGATGATCTTTTCTTCCGACTTTATGTACAAGCAATAACGATAAGGCTGTCAAACCGCCGCACATGAAACTTATGTAGAGCGCAAGACAACCCATCCATGTCCCCATTGCCCCGCCAATTGCAGCAGCAACTATCGCATCGCCCGAACCCATGCCACCTTTGCTCACGTACATAATAAGTAGGATCAAAAAACCACATATGCAAGCACCTAATATGCCGTCCAAAAAAATTTGCCAACTCACGAAAACCCTCAAGAGCAATCCAATTGCAAAAAAGGGCAAAACCAGCCAGTCGTAAACATAACCCGAATACATGTCTGTCAAAGAAGATAGAAAAAGGCAGCTCCAAAGCACAAAAGACAATATAAAAGCATAGGTAGGCCCATAAAGCCAGGCTAAAACAAGCATCGAAAATCCCATTATCAATTCGACCAACAAATAACTAATCCCGATCTTTGCATTACATCCTCTACATCTACCTTTGAGAAATACATAAGACAATAGGGGGATTAAATCCATAAAGCTGAGCGTTCTGCCACAGCTTTCGCAGACAGAACGCTCCCTTCCCCACCACTTCTTCCCCTCAATAGTCCTCTGTGCTACTACATTCAAAAAGGAACCGTATGCCAATCCAAAGATAAAACTCGTCAAACGGAACATCCCAATCATTAAGCTATCCACCTAATCTATCGCTAAAATCTATTTTACAGAAAAAGTTTACATCAAACTTGTTCAGCAACGTAACATCACTTTATGACGTATAGGGTACCTCTCATCGTAGCAAAAACGACTGCTCCCTCTCCCAAAGACGGATCGGCCACGATGTCACTGTCCGCTTCATACTTCCACAGCAAATCTCCGCTATTGGAATCTATAGCGTAAAAATAGCCATCGTTGCTCCCGAAGAAAAGCACGCCGCCAGCATATACGGGCGAAGAGTTTATCGGGCTACCAACTTCGTAGCTCCATACAACGTCACCCTTATCTGCGCTCACGGCATATAATTTTCCATCCTGACCTCCTATGTATAATGTTCCCCTAACGTATGCCGGAGAAGAGCCGAGGGGTGCCCCAATGTACTTATGCCATAGAGGCACGACACCCTTTAATTTTACGGCACGAACATAACCGTTATCGGTTATATAATAGACCTTTCCGTCAACATATAGAGGGGCTCCCTTCATTGCTCCCTCTGTATTGCCTCCCCAACGCTCGCTGCCGCTTTTTGGGTCTAGCGCATGAAATCGTCCTCCAAAGCTTCCCACAAACACAAATCCTTCAGCTATTGCCGGAATACTTTGAAAGCCCCTATAAGCTTGAAACTGCCATTTATATCCTCCATTCTGGGAATTAAGAGCGTAGAAACTGCCTTCGTTGCATCCGACGTAAACGGTATCGCCAAAGACAAAAGTTCCCGACATCACAGGGCCATCTACCTTAGCATTCCAAATGAAAATGCCGGACTTTTTGTCGAGAGCATACACATTTCCAGCGAAGGTTCCCACATATACTTTTTTATCATCGGTGGAAACAGGTCCCAGAATGGAACCATCGCACTGGTATTTCCATTTTACCTCTCCGCTATTAAGAGATATAGCATACACTTCTCCATTATGGTTCCCTACATATATAGTTCCGCTATCCACGACAGGGGCACCCGTTATCTTTGATCCCGTTTCCAGCTTCCATGAGAATATGCCTTTCGGAAGTTCTTTTATTGGGAAATTGCCGGTATTTTGCAAATCACCCCTGGCCGGAAAAGCAAAGACGCTTCCTGCATTGCCCAATATGAACATCAAAGAAATCACCAAGGCGATCGTCCAAGTCACACTTATTTTTTTCATAACCCATCACCCCTTTTGAAAGGATATTTTGATATACATGCTACTCTATCCAACTTACTTTTTTATTTTAAATTATACTTTACAAAACACATCGGTCAATTTAATTAATTTGTAGCTACGATATATTGACATAATATTATGCCGCCCGTTGTCCCTGAAGAGAGATCAACGCAATAATTTCAACTAAGCTCTTGTCTGACCGGGGTAGTATGTGATATAAGTTTTATTTATGTTGTTACTCTTTGGAGGTGTAGTACATGGAAAGGCCAACTTCTTATTTTGGACATCATGTCTTCAATGAAAAAGTAATGCGCGAACGTTTGCCCAAGAACGTCTTCGAACAACTGACCAGCGCCATTAACGGAGGACCACATAAACTTAACATTAAAATTGCAGATGTAGTGGCAGCTGCCATGAAGGAGTGGGCTACGTCGCTTGGAGCAACGCATTATGCCCATTGGTTTCATCCAAGGACAGAACTCACGGCCGAAAAACATATGGCATTTCTTTCGTTAGACGATAAAGGAGCTCCACTTGAGGCTTTTACGGGAAGCGAGCTTATACAAAGCGAACCTGACGCGTCATCTCTCCCCTCTGGAGGAATGAGAAGCACCTTTGAGGCAAGGGGCTACACCGCCTGGGACCCCACCAGCCCGGCTTTCGTCATGCTCACCGAAAAGGGAGGTACGCTTTGCATACCATCTATTTTCCTTTCTTGGGACGGGACGCCTCTGGACATGAAAATGCCCCTCCTTAAAGCAATAGCCGCCATAGAAACGAGAGCTATTCGTTTGCTCAGATTATTCGGCAACAGGGGAGTTCATTGGGTAAAAGTAACCGTCGGTGCCGAACAGGAGTTTTTTTTGGTAGAAGACAGCCTGGCCAGGAAACGCCCAGATTTAGTATTGTGCGGACGCACGTTATTGGGATGTCCCCCACCCAAAGGACAACAGCTGGAAGACCACTATTTTGGAGCAATTCATCCCCGAGTGTTGACTTACATGGAAGATGTCGAGGCTGAACTACACAAACTTGGCATTGCCATAAAAACCAGACACGACGAGGTGGCACCATGTCAATTCGAATTTGCTCCCCAATTCACGGATGCTAATCTAGCTACCGATCAAAATCAGCTAATGATGACCGTCATGAAACGAATAGCACCTCATCATGGATTTAAATTACTCTTGCACGAAAAGCCCTTCGCAGGAATAAACGGCAGCGGAAAGCATACCAATATATCTTTGATGGATAGCGATGGATATAACCTATTGGAACCAACCAACAACCAAAGAAAAAACGTGCAATTTCTGGCTTTCGTGGGAGCTCTTATACTTGGAATTTCCAAATACAGCTCTTTGCTCAGGGCATCCGTAGCCTCTCCCGGCAACATGCACAGACTAGGCGGATTCGAGGCACCCCCTGCTATTATGAGCGTATATCTCGGAAGCACACTGACAAACGTCTTGGAACGTCTGGAGGAAGGTTTTCCGGAAGAGATACCGACGAGTGGAATTATTGATCTAGGTCTGGCAAAACTCCCCACGCTGAAAAAGGAGAATTCCGATCGTAACCGAACAGCTCCCCTTGCATTTACGGGAAACAAATTTGAGTTTCGCGCCACAGGGGCATCCCAATCTATAGCAGGTCCGCTGACAATGCTCCTCGCCGTATGGGCTTGGGGGATAGAGGAGGTATCCAACAGAATAGAAAGTCGACTCGGAAATAGTGACATAACTGATGCCACCTTAGACGTGATGCGCGATATAGCTAAAGAAAGCGCTAAAGTGCGTTTTGAAGGCAATTGTTACGACAAGGCATGGCACGACGAAGCTGTGCGACGCGGCCTTCCCGTTGCCACCACAACTCCCGACGCTTTATCCTACTATTTAATTCCCGAAAATAGAGCACTGCTTTCCAGTCTTTCTATCATGACCGACAGGGAAATAGTTGCTTATTACGAAACAAGACTTGAACAATATGTTAAAACGCTAGATGTCGAAATGGCCGTCATGGAAGACATGATACGACATGCAATACTTCCCTCTATCTCAAAGCAGGTAGCGCTGGAAGGAAAGGCATTTGAAAAAGCAACTTCCATACTCGACGGCAATTTCGAAAGCTGGAAGGGTAAGATCAAATCATTGTGTGACGCTAAAGAACAACTTTACCATAGGCTTGAGCAATTAAGAAATCTTCGATATAGAATTTCGAATTGTAGCCTCGAAGAAAGTTCTTCTTTGATAACCAACGAGGGAATTTCTTTGATGAATGAAATACGTTCACTGAGCGATGCCGCAGAACTTTGGATCGATGATATGATTCAGCCCTATCCATCCTATCGCGATTTGCTTGTGATACAATAACTACGAAAGGAAAGTTCTAATCTATAAAACAGGCGGTGATACTGATGACGAAAAAAATATTAGTTGGAGTAGACCTGAGTAAAATGTCGGAATCTTTAATAACGTACTCCCATAACATTGCGCACAGGCTCAATGACGAAATAATCTATCTTCATGTCTTGCCTCGCCTGTCTTCTGTGTGGCGCGGTTATGAGCCGTGGATCCCACCACAGATAGGAGATGAAGTCAAACAAATAGCCCACAAAAAAATCTCCTACTGGATCCAGAAAGCCGAGGCACAATTTAAAGATACCCCTTCTCATGAGCACGCCATATTAATTGAGGAGGGATCGCCCGGGGAAGTTATCATAAGCAAAGCCCGCGAAATGGGGGTTTCTCTTATAATCGTGGGGTACAAAGGACACAGCACTATGGAACACATCTTGGTCGGGAGCACAACTACAGCTATCGCACGCCATGCGCCCTGTTCGGTCTTGATCTACAGACCGGGTTTCGAAGTAATTTAAGGCAAATCAATTATCGCACGTGAAGCCGGGACATCATCTGATATTCTTCAATCGTCGTGAAATGCCTTCCTCTTCTTTCATCATCTGAAGGATATCCTCGGCAGACATCTTTTCCAAATATATTGCTTCTTCTAAACTATCGGCTATGTCTTGTGCAATATCGTCCAAAGAGGTATCTTCGCTAATTGCTATTTGATCCCAAAATACGGGAGGCTGGGACTCGAAAAATGAGCATACCCTATTCATCGCGAGGGCTTCATCGAAATCCTCCTGACGGCCTCCCTTGCTTAAGAATTCCTCTCGCAAACGCGGTACCATTGCCTTTGCGGCCTTTTTTACCAAGTCCTTTTTTATGCCCTGTATCGTCATTTCAATTCACTCCCGGATCCTAATGCAAATCTGATCTATCAAAATAAGCTAATGTCCTCTCCAAGCCATCCCGCAAAGAAACAGTGGGTACAAACCTTAATTCTTCCTTTGCTTTATCGATACTTAAATAGGTCTTATACAATTCTCCCTTTCTCGGCGCATCGTGCCTCGCCATTTTTTGAAAGCCAATTATATCGCTTAAGATGTCATACAGTTCGTTGACCGACGTTCCTATGGATGTTCCAATATTATAAGCGTGGTCATCTATCGATGAAGGAGCTTTCATTTCCTTTAAATGCTGTAACGACAGGAGATTCGCCATTGCAACATCGCCAACATAGACATAATCTCTCACCTGCGTTCCATCTCCATATATGGTGGGCACTTCCCCTTTAAGCATTTTATTAGAAAATATAGCCACCACACCTGCTTCTCCCAATGGATCTTGCCTTGGCCCATAGACATTAGCATATCGAAGTGCTATATAGGGCAGTCCGAACACTTTATTATAATAATATAAATAATACTCCGACGAAAGCTTACTCACCCCATATGGGGAAAGAGGCCCCTTTGGATGGGCTTCAGAAACGGGAAGGTGCGTCGGCTCCCCGTAAACAACGCCGCCAGATGAAGCAAATATTACTCCCTTTACACCTGTCCTGATTGCGCAGGATAAAATATTCAAAAGACCTTTGATATTTACTTCGGCATCGTACATGGGATTTGCCACTGACTTTCTAACGTCAATTTGCGCCGCATGATGACAAAGGTAATCGGGGTGAACTTCGTCGAAAACTTCGCTCACGCGAGAATCGCATATATCTAGCCTGTAAAACTCGGCCTTTGAATTAAGATTCTCTAATTTGCCCTGAGACAAATTATCGATAACGATAACCCTGTGACCTTCTTCTAGAAAGGCATCAACTATATGAGATCCTATAAAACCTGCGCCTCCTGTAACCAGGACGGTAGCCATATTAATTACCTTCCTTTCTCTTTCAACATTAACCGCAGCTTACATGTAGTATATCTTTTTTAAAGCGACCTATCCACCACATAAGAAAAACCGGCTTAAATCACAATGCCACAAACCTTCGCCTTTTGCACGGCAAAAAGCGGGAGAACCCAACGGTTTCAATGATAGATCCTCTCGCTCAAAAGAAAACCTTATTCTTACCTATTTGCTTGAATGTCTATCACTCGATGGGTATTTTTGCCCCCACCCGTTTCATCATTTGCAAAGGTTTCGACTTGCTTAAATACTATTTTGCCAATCCAAGCAACGCTATAAGGTTTGGGATGACCATCAATCCGTTGAAGGTATCCGCCAATTCTCATGATATCCCTAACGAATCCAAGGCTGGCATTAAATGCCTTTTGTGTGAGAGCAATCCCTGTGGTTTGTCCGTTAATAGATCGAAGTCACAAAGTCAAGGAGATGCGTAATGTTTTTATTTTCAGACAACAGGAAGCCAATTCATAATGATAAAAGCCTCCTACTCAGATTTAACGAGTAAGAGGCTTTTCAGTTCTTACTGGTGCCGGGGG
Organism: Acetomicrobium sp. UBA3949; assembly: GCA_002385485.1. Taxonomy (GTDB): domain Bacteria; phylum Synergistota; class Synergistia; order Synergistales; family Acetomicrobiaceae; genus Acetomicrobium. Next base: position 15,826 of record DGDP01000137.1, read on the forward strand.
CGGGACTCGAACCCGCACAGTACCGAGCACCGGTGGATTTTGAGTCCACTGCGTCTACCAATTCCGCCACCCCGGCTTTGCGATGATTAAGATACCATAATATTGTTAAGGCGTCTAGATCTATTCTGCTTTATTTTACATACTTTCTTCAACAAAACCTCTTTGCAGTATCCCCAGGGCCTTGCCCGGCTCCAGTTTAATTCCGATGCGCATAGCAGCTCTCTCTATTGACGCCACTGCTGAAATCAATATGTGTTTATCGATGTTGCCCATATGCCCCATCCTGAATCCCTTTCCTGCATAATTTCCAAGACAACCGGCAATATAAGCGCCTTCCTCTGCCACAAGAGATCTGAATTTGGAGTCATCTATATTAAACTCGCCGGGATATAGGTAAACCGACAACGTTGGAGCTCTATACCCCTCATCAGCCAATATCGAAAATCCCATTGACGAAATAGCCTCATCAAAAAGGACAGCATGCCTAACATGGCGAGCATATCTTTCCTTGATCCCCTCCGATTTTATTATTTCAAGAGATTGTTTTAAGGCCCATATCAAATTAATGGGAGGGGTACCCCAATATTTGGAAGGGTCTTCCATCACCGGCAACCATTTCTCAAAATCCATGTACGAATCAATTATTGTTCCCAGGCTTTTTCGTTTATCCAGCGCCTTTTTTGAAGCCCACAACAGAGCTAAACCGGGAGCAACTCCAAAGGCCTTCTGAGAACAGCTTATCAATACATCAATGCCCATAGAATCGACGTACTCCTCGGCTCCGCCCGATGCAGCTACGCCATCAACCACAAATATGGCTCCATGATCTTGAACAACCTTACCTATCTCCCCTATCGGCGCCATAACGCCTGTCGATGTCTCAACATGGGTGACAGTAACTACGTCGTATTTTTCTTTAGACAGTCTTTCTTTAACTTCCTCAGAGGTTACAGAGCTTCCCCATCGTGCCTTAATCACATCGACATTAAGGCCGCGCTTTTTGCATATTTCGGCAAATCTATCGCCAAAAAAGCCGTTTGAACACACAAGCGCTTTGTCTCCGGGTTTAGAGACGTTTGCTACAGCCATTTCCATGGCCAACGTACCTGACCCAGCAATAACAAAGGTCTGCCCGCTGCACTGCCAGAGTTCGCGCAAATCCTTTACCACGTTTTTAAAATCTTCAATAAAATCGGGGTCTCCAAAAGCTACCGTCTCGCGTCCCATTTGATCCTGAATAGAGCGCACAACTGGAGTGGGTCCGGGTATCATCACCAATTTTTGTGGTTTTAGCATATTAAACCCTCCCTATTAGTAAGCATAAATTTATAGAAAAATAGCTTCACTTTGACAGGCACGTTTTTATATTATTACTCGATCACCTAAAATACAACAGAGTATGGATTAAAAAATAAAAAGAGCAATCAACTCACTGATTGCTCTTTTTGCCAATTTTTTGGAGCCGGCGGGCGGACTTGAACCGCCAACCTGCTGATTACAAGTCAGCTGCTCTGCCGATTGAGCTACACCGGCCCTCGAAGAAAATTATACCATAAGCTCTCCATCTTGCACAAAGGCACGCAAACCGGCATGATGAATCGCTCGACGTTGTTTCATCTTCTTAAGCTCCTCGATTAAATACCAAGCCTTTCCGGCATTTTCCACTACGAGTATGGCCCAATTCTCCCCAGGCCAAACTGCATCGGCCCAATGTGTACGACATCCCCGATGATGGCCTAACACATGTCTCCATACTGTATAGCCATCAACTTCAATCGACTCCAGTAATTCGATTATTTCGGGAGCTATGCTTTGATTGCAAAATATCCAAACGAACTTCATCGTGACGTTCCTCCCTTTGCCTCAACAAACCTTGGTCGTCGGCGTATCTTTTCCTCGACCAAACTGTACACTACCGGAATCAACACCAGGGTAACCAACGTCGAAAAGGACAAACCGCCAATGACCGATACCGCCAAGGGCCTCCATATCTCGGCACCTTCTCCCTGACTTAAAGCCATAGGCAACATGCCCAATACCGTAGTAAGGGTGGTCATTAAAATTGGCCGCAGCCTCCTTGACCCGCCCTCTACCAAAGCATCGTGCATAACATACCCCCTGGCACGAAGCAAATTCACGTAATCCACCAAAACTATTGCATTGTTAACCACTGTTCCTACCAACATGACTATGCCCAGCAGGCCCTGCAACGAAAGATATAACCCGGTTAACAACAACGCTCCTACCACGCCCGTTAAGGCAAAGGGAACGCTAAACATTATGATGAAGGGGTCCAAAAATGCTTCGTATTGCCCTGCCATTATCATGTAAACCAAGACAACCCCAAACAAGATCAAAAGACCCATTTGCAAAAACGTTTCTTTCATATCTTCAACATCGCCGGTTATTTCCGTCCTCATTCCGGCGGGCAACTCTATTTCTTTAAGTGCCTTTTCGATATCCGTTGCAACATTGCCAAGCGAACGGCCTTCAGTATCAAGCTCTATAGTGATGTAACGTTGCCTGTTCTTTCTGTGAATTTCCGGAGGCCCTAATTCTTCTTTAATTGTTGCCAAATTTGTCAATCGGATCATATCCCCAGTCACCGATGGCACAAGCAATTTATTTAAGGTATCCCAGGAATGCCTTTGATCAGGTTGCAAACGCAGCCAAACCTCGTAGTTATCCTCTCCTTCCCAATAATCTTCATCCAACTGAACGCCATAGTAATAGGCCCTCAGAGCTTGAGCAACGTTACTCGTCGGAACACCCAACAGTGAAGCCCTTTCTTTGTCTACGTCGACCCAAATTTCCGGCCTGCTTGCTTTTTGGGTAATTTCTATATCTACAGCTCCCGGAATCCCTTCGACCCTTTTCTTTATTTCGTCTCCAATTTTGAGCAATTCATTTACATCGTCTCCATACAACTCAATTACTATAGGTTTGGAACTCCCGCCAGCCATGATAGGCGAACTGACGTTTGCGCTTACCGCTTCAAAACCCGCCTTTGCGTTTAAATATTGCCTTACTTGAGCTGCCACTTGAAAGCCTGAGCGCTTTCTTTCTCCCTTAGACACCAGCTCGATGCCGACAGTTCCGGTATTTGACGATTCTCCCCTTAAAGCACTCATACCGCCTCCGGAACTGCCTCCGTATATGTAGACGTTTTCAAGCTCCGGGATATTATCCAATGCGTAAGCCATGACATCTTTTGCCACTCTTTCCGTCTCTTCCACCCTCGTGCCTTCAGGGAGCCTGAAATTAACGCGTACACTTCCCGTATCTGACCTTGGTATCAACTCTGTTCCTATGCGGGTAAAACCTACAACGGTAAAAACTGCACAGAGCAACGCCAATCCTAAGATCTTTTTTCTGTTGCGCAAAGCCCAATCAATTAACAAAGCGTAATTGCGCTCAAGCAAAGTCAAGATACGCTTGGAATGTCTATGAATGAAAAGCTTGTCTTCCTGAGATTTAAAAGTCTTACTTCCAACCATCGGTATAAAACTTAAAGAAACGACTAAGGATGACACTATAGCAAGGCTCATGACCACCGACAGAGAAGAGAAAAATATGCCTACCAACCCTGTAATAAATACCAACGGCAACAGCACGGCTAGAGTCGTCAGCGTGGACGCTATTAAGGCGCTTCCCACCTCACCTGCGCCTAACATGGAAGCGATCTGGCGCTTCTCCCCCATCTCAATATGATAAATAACCTGATCTGTCGTAACAATGGCGTTGTCGACGACCATGCCGCAAGCAACCGTAAGGGCCGACAATGTCATTAAATTAACGGTATATCCCAAGATTCTCATAGCAATAAAAGTAGCGATCAAGGAAAAAGGAATGGCTCCGCATACTGCAAGCGTTCCTGGCAATCTGCGCAAAAATATATATGTTACCAGAAAAACCAGGACAATGCCATATAGCAGGGTAGTGGCCAATTGTTTAAGTGAGTTCAGTATAAACTCCGATTGATCGTAACCGATGACGTAATCCACATCGGAGGGAAATATAGATCCTTTAAGCTCTTCCAGGCGGGCCTTTACGCCATTACTGACTTGAACTGTATTGGCATCGGTGTTTTTTGTGATCATCATAACGACGGAACGGGCACCATCAGCCCATCCATAGGTTGATGCGTCCTTGTATCCGTCCTCCATGGTCGCTACATCCTTGAGATACACGGGCTTACCGTCGGTGGTGCCAACAATGGCGTAACCTATCTCTTTTACCAGTTTATACCTGCCCGGCACTCTTACCTGATATTCCAGCATTCCTTCCTTAAAGCTTCCTGCAGGTAAATTGAAATGTTCCTGCTGCAATACACTTGCAATCTGTTGAGCTGACAAATTATATGCCTTTAGTTTCTCTGCATCCAACAGTATTTTTATCTCGCGCTGCTCCCCACCGAAGACCGAAACATCCCCTACTCCCGGAACCTGTTGAACAAGCTTGCTGACATCGTTATCTACGAAATGATACAGCCCGGGGAAAGTCGGTCCTGCCTTAAATATGACTAACATGACGGGCATGGCGCTGGAAGTTACTTTTATAAGTATTGGATCATCAGCATCATCGGGAAGCCTTCTTCTAATTATATTCACCTGATCCCTGGCATCGCCCATCCTGGCATCCAAATCCTCTCCCCACTCGAATCTGAGGACAACGGCAGAAGCGCCGTCGCTTGAAGTCGAGGTAATCTCGTCGAGGCCTTGAATTGTGGCCATTCTGTCCTCCACTTCTTCTGTGATTTCCTGTTCAACGTCGCTGGCCGCAGCTCCCTCCCAAGTGGTAATGGCAAGAATTACGGGTGGTTCGAATTGGGGCAAAAGATCGACCCTTATTCCGATAAAAGAGACCACTCCCAATAGGAGCACGGCGATGAAGAACATTAAGATAGCAGTAGGTCTCTTTACCGCTATTTCCCAAAGGTTCATTGACCTACCACCTCCACAGATACCCCGTCTCCAATGGCGCGAACAACAGGCGATATTACATTGTCTTCCGCTTTAAGTCCTTCGATAATTTCTACCAAATTACCGCTCTCTATGCCACGTCTAACGAAAACCTGCTTTGCCTTTTTATCGGGCGTTACAACGAAGCAATACCATTCGCCTGTTCCCGGCAATTGTTTTACCGCCTCCCTGGGAAGGGAAAGTCCTTCATGCTTGCCCACTACGACCTCAGTCCTGGCGAACATCCCAGGCTTTAACATCCCTTCAGATGAAAGCCACACTTCCACTTCTCCGGTCCTGGTGACCGAATCAAGTACCGGGCTAATTCGCACCACTCCGGCCTCAAAAGTCATGTTTGGGAATGCATCTACTTTTACATGGGCAACTTGCCCTAATTTAATCCTTGGATAGTCGTTTTCCGTTACCGTCCCAATTATCTTAACCGTTTCCTGCCTTGAAACCGTAAAACAAGTACTCCCAACGCTAACGGTATCGCCAGGATCTATATGCCTTTCGGCAATAACTCCGTCTACGGGAGAGACGATACTGTGATATTCCCTCATAATTTGAAGCTGCCTCAGCTGAGCCTGGGCCTGATCGAGCTGCCTTTGGGCCTGCTCGAGTTTGGCCTTTTCCACTTCATACTGTCCTTCTATTTGATCCAACTGCTGGCGACTTATAACTTGCTCCTCATATAAATTTTTATAACGCACATAATCTTTCTCCGTGGTCTGCAATTGGCTTTTTGCCTGCGATATCGCAGCCCTTGCGGCAGCGACTGCTGCCTTGGCCTCTTCAATTTGTCGGTTGACCAGGCTATCATCTAGTTTTGCCAAAGGTTGACCCTTTTTTATTTCCGATCCGACATCAACATAAACTTCTAAAACTGTCACGTTATTGGTCACTTTAGATGCAATCATGGCCTTTTCTTGCGGCTCTACCGTTCCAACAAAAGTTACGATATCCTCAAATTCCATTAAATTTGGCTTGACTACGGAAACGTTTATCGCACTCTGTTGGGGGGTTGGCACACCAGGCTGCTCGGTCGTTTTGTCATTGTTCAACACCCTCAGACCGATTATTGATGCCAAGGCTACTGCGATTACGGCTATAACGACTGTTTTGGTCTTCATTTAGTTACCTCCCCGTTCACTGCTTCGTTTTCATTCAGATCGTCAAACACACCTTCATCCATTATGCCCATCGCGTAGATAAGGTCGCTGTAGGCTGAATAGGCGTCATATATTGCATTTACAAAGTTGGTATTGGCATCCGTCAACGCCGTTCTTGCATCTAAAACGTCTATGTTAGTGCCCACTTGCTCAACATAACGTCTCAACGCCATTCGATAATCCTCTTCTGCTGTAGTGACTTGATCCTCGGCTACGCGAACGCTTTGCAACGCCGATTCCAAGTTCTGCCACGCTGTGGATACCTCTAGACGAATTTGATTCCTGAGATCATCAATCCTGGCTAGCAATTCCCTGGCCATGGCCTTATTTTCCTCTATCTTGCTCTTTACTTCTCCCCGATCGTACAATCTCAAAGAGGCGATGATCGATACATTCCAGTCATCCTCATTGGGGAAAAACTCATCTTCGTAATAAGATGCCTCTCCCTGCAGATATATATTTGGCCTTGCCTGGCCCGCGGCAGCTTTGGCCAGCTCCTCTGCTGCTTTTCTCGAGTCTTCCAAGGACACCAGCTCAGGGCGATATTGAAGCGCAATGCTGTAAGGATCGATCTGCGGCAAAGCGAAGGGAGACTCCTCTTCGGGGGATACTTCAGGAACTATTTCGTGGGAAAGCGGAATCCCAACAGCCTTTTCCAGAGCACTTAAGGCAACTTGTGTGCCATTTTTAGCTTGAATCAAATTCAATTCGGCAGACGAAACATCGACTTGGGTTCTAAGGACTTCATTAATGGCCACAACACCTTGGTTGTAAAGCGATTGTGCCTGTTTTAAATGTTCTAGTGTCAAATCATAGTTTTCTTGAGCAACTTGCAGCTGAGCCCTTGCTCTCTGTAAATCGTAATAGGCGTTTTGCACATCATTTCTGATTGTTTGTTTAGTGCGTAAGACATCTGCCTCCAAAGCTCGACGATTCAACGTGGCAGCCCTTAATGAAGCCTCAAGGCCGTCACCGCTGTAGAGAGTATGCGTCAGGGTTAACGCGGCCTTGTAGGTATCTCTATACTTCGATTCCGTCATACCTCCTCCGTATTGGTGCACATACGTTAAGCTCGAATCAAGCCTGGGCGCCAATTGAGAGGCAGTTTGTAGCTCTTGAGCTCTAACCTGATTGAGCTGCTCCTGTGCTGCTTTTAGTATGGGGTTATGCTCTTCTGCTATTGAAATTAAGTTGTCCAAATTATACTTGACATCAGATTGAACATCTTGCCCCCAAGCGTTTTTATCCATAACAAGCACTAAGAAAATCAAAGAGCAAAAACCTATTATCAATAAAAAACGTCTTTCCATGAAATTAGCCACCTTAATTACTCATCTCCCCTCATAACCAAATCAACTATTTGCTTCCAGCTATCTATAGCTTCGCCAGTGTCCAAAACACTACCTTGGCATGATAATAGACCGAATACGACCAAGCGCAACAGTAAAAATACAGACTCTTGCCTATTGCCAGCTAAATCGATGCGCACTCCTTCGTCCATTGATTTTTTTATACATGAGGCAAGGTCTTTTGCCATATTCTTGAATTCTTCTTTCCCCCGTTTCGCCTGAATCAAAAGATCCATCCAGATAAGCATGGTCTCGGGATCTTTTTCAAAGGCCATTAAAATGAGCATGCCTCTTCTCCGCACAAATTCCTTGACATCCGTTGCGTCCTCGAAGGTCGACTTAAAAATATCCTTCATTCTCTCGATTTCCAATACTAAAACAGTGCGATACAGCTCAAACTTATCGCTGAAGTGCCAATATAAAGCTCCTTTGCTAACGCCGGCTTTCTTTGCAATGGAATCTACGCTAGTCCCGTGAAATCCCTGTTGTGCAAATAAATGGCGCGCTGCGCTTATGATGCAGTCTCTGGTGTCCTTCAAAACTAAACCTCCCGACCATTCAGTCTGGAGAAAAAGGATAATCTAAATGCCGGTTTTTGTAAAGGGTAAAAATATGAGTTTTAATTTTCAAAATATTTAATTCTAATACATCGACAACTCGATATAAAAAATTAACTTTGTTGCAAAAATATTACAGACGGAGATCGTGACTCTCCGTCTGTGTGATTTATAACTATCGCAACAATACTAACCTCATGCATCTATCCGTTGACCTTCAATCAATAAATGGCGAAAAACGAATAAAATTTACCTCTTTGAGTATTGGTAAAGTGCCCTTGCCTTTCTTCTCCCGAACTTCTTTCTTTCTACCATTCTAGGATCGCGGGCAAGTAGGTCTGCTTTTTTCAATACGGGCCTCATTTCAGGATCTAAGGTCAACAAAGCTCTGGCTATTCCAAGCCTTACCGCTCCGGCCTGACCGCTTAAACCCCCGCCTTGAGCTTTAATGAATACGTCTATTTTTCCTTCCATTCCGGAAACCTTTAGGGGCTCCAAGGCATGAAGCCTCCACAATTGCCTTGGAAAATAGTCTTCAATGCTTCGCCCATTTATAACGATTTGCCCCTCTCCGGGACGAATGCGTACCCTAGCAATTGACTCTTTTCTTCTCCCTGTACCCCAATAATACGTCGGTGACGGCAAAGATCTCTTCCTCCTTTTTTTAATAAAAACTTTTAAAAATTACATAAACAAAACAGAAACTTAAATATCCAAAGCTTCTGGTTTCTGCGCTTCGTGAGGGTGATCGGGACCGGCATATACTTTCAGCTTCCTATGATATTTTAGCTTATTGCGAGGTAACATCCCCTTAACGACCCTCTCTATAAGACGCTCGGGTTTTTTCTCCAGAAGCACATTATATGGGGTAGATTTAAGCCCTCCCTTATACCCGCTATAACTATATACAACTGATTGGGCACCCTTCTTGCCGGTCAATTTTACATTGGCGGCGTTAACGATAATTACAAAATCCCCTGTATCTACATGAGGAGTATAATTCGGCTTATGCTTTCCCATCAATATGGGAGCGATGCATGCCGCGAGCCTTCCCAAAGGCACATCGGTAGCGTCTACTACATACCATTTACGCTGTTGTTCCACCTCTTTCGGCTTCGTCATAAAAGTCTTATATCCTTGCATGTGAAGTTCCTCCTTCAACTTTCCTCGCAGTAAAAAACCCTCTACGATCGATAATATATTTTATTCGGCTGATACTGACGATACTTTACCTATACAACAAACACAAAGCGCATAGTCTTCCCAAACGACGAGCTCTCGACAGCGGAGTTATTCTATCCAACCTTAGCCCCTTATGTCAAGAAATCCACCACAATCGGACCTTACATTCTCCATCAATTTCAGACGGAGACAGGTTAAACATGACCTATGTTTCCTTACAAAAATCTCCTAAGCCTAGGATTATGCTCTATGCCGGGCAACCTGCCCCTTTTTGCGATGGGTTTTCCGTCGATCATCTTGAGATCCATCGTCATATCTCTCGGAGTTCCATGAGCTATATAACTTCCAACTCCAAAGACATCTGCGCCTGCATACAAAAGTAACTTAATCCTTTCAGGATTGAGGCCACCGGAAACGACAATTTTGACATGGTTAAATCCCTCGACATCCAATCTCCACCGAACCTCTCGTACCAAAGCAGGCGACACTCCTCCACGCTCTCCGGGAGTATCCAAGCGTACGCCGTGAAGATCTTTCTTTAATGCTCGTGCTACCAGAAGCGATTCTTCGGCTTCATCTTTAAAAGTATCGACCAAAATAATTCTTGATTCTCGTTCAGGCAATATACTATTGTATAACATCGCAGTTTTAACTGTATCTCCCACTATCAACACAGCAGCATGAGGTATCGTTCCTTGTGGTTCTGCCTTAGCCATCTTTGCTCCCAATATACAACTCGCGCCTGCACAGCCTCCAGCATCTAAGGCAACCCTCTCCATAACAGGGGCAACTGCCGGATGAACATGCCGAGCTCCAAAACATAACACAGGTCTCCCATTTGCTGCCCTAACGCATTCCCTAGCGGCGGTTGCCCACCCGCTCGATGCTGCCAAAAATCCCAAAATCACGGTTTCGTACATTCCAAATGCACTGTAGGGACCGTGAATTCTGCACACCACTTCCTTAGGAGAAAAGGACATTCCTTCCTCTAAAGAATAAACTTCTACGCCCTTGCCCTGCAACAAGGACAAAACCTCAGATAGACCGGCAAAAACGCCTGTTTCTTTTGAAAAAATCTCGGCAACCACCGGTACATCCAAGGTGCCGTTTTCTCGTAGAAGATCCCTTGTTTTGACAAAATAAACGTCGGTCGTATACCCTGCCACAATTTCATCGTGATTGGCGCTGTAGAAAGGCCTTGACCCCAACTGCAAAGCGCTGACATCTTCGAAAAATTCTATATTCTTCATGTCCTTCACCTTGCGCTCATCATGACCAATACGAGGGAAGTGACCATGAACGAAGCAAGTAATAGCACTGTTACTTTACTTAAACCGGAAAGACGCTGCCACTGCCCGCCAGACATATCAGCTTGAGTGCCGCCGCCAGATACACCGGCAAAACCGCTCTGTTTTCTTCGCTGTAACATTACAATTCCTATCAGTGCAACAGCTATCAGTATTTGCAAAAGAGATACGAACAAAAACATCCTCAGTGCCCCCTATGCCTTAACTATGGTTTTATGATATTTTGCTTTATAAATACATAACGTTACTGTCACAATCTCAGATTTTTGATCCTACCACAACGATTTTTATAGCGCAAAAGCCATTCGAATAGCTATTTTAACACACTTCGAGCATTAAGCATATCACAAAGGGCTTTCACGGCAACAGACCTGTGAGAGACGCGATTTTTAATCCACTGCCCCAGTTCCGCGAATGTTTTATCGTAACCCTTGGGAATAAAAATAGGATCGTAACCGAATCCCTCTGCGCCTCGCCCGGAAAGGGCTATTTGTCCATAACAGAAACCCGACACCAACCATACCTGGTTCATTCTGGGCAAAACTAACGCTAGAGAAGCGACAAACCGCGCCTTTCTATCCTTCATTCCAACCATATTATTTAAGACCCATGCAATTCTGGATTCATCATCTTCTGCCACCCGTGAAGAATACACGCCAGGACTTTTTCCGAGGCAATCGACTTCTAATCCGCTGTCATCGGCCAAGGCCGGCATGCCTAAGGCTTTAGCCCAAAACGAAGCCTTGAGAAGAGCATTTTCCGAATAGTAATTGCCGCATTCCTCTACATTAATGTCCATTAGATCGGGGGCAAATACCAATTCTACAGGCACTTCATTTAACAAAGTGACCATTTCATAATATTTGCCTTTATTTTTGCTTGCAAATACTACTTTATTCTTGACCAAGGAGCAATCCCCCAGAGAAAAAGGACGTTATAAAAACTTATCATTGAACTACAAATGATTTACTATATCAAAATTTGGGCGCCAATCGCCATGTAACGGAAAGATCCACAGGATCCGTCATAAGAGCATCTTTACCCTCCATCAAAAATTTTACTTCTTTGATTGGATCGAAGTTATCTATGACAGTCCTGAGTAAAGCTGTCATAAAAAGTAACGCCCTCTCTCTGTCGAGCTTTTGCAAAGAAGAGTAAAAAGGAGCGTTCATGTCTAAATAAAGAATTTCGCCATTGCGAAAGACATGAAGAACACGACTGCCACCCTCGACAAAGCCCTTGGCCGCCATCAATGACAGCCATTTTTCAACACTGGAGGTGATATTTTCTTCGGGAATGCTTGGAACTATCCTATAACCGACCATACTCAAGGAACCGTTATCCGGCAGAAAAAGCTTTACTTCCGCTATATGTGTCCCAAAGTCATCAACTCCACCAAATTGTTGTACCTGTTCTTCCATGGAAATAGTTTGCTGAACATTCAATTTCTTACCAAATATTCTGACAATTAGTCCCGATCCATAATAACCCAAACCGAACAAAATCATGATAAGGCATGTCCATGCGATTATTCTATATGGTAAGGGAGCTTTTTGGGGTACTTTCTTTTGCTCTCTGTCTCGTCTTCGCGGCAGTTCACTGTTATCCATGAAAAACGACCCTCCTAAACCTCACATATTGCGTAAATACGACTCTATACCATCAGCTAAACTTTCAGCAAGCCTTTTTTGATAATTAGGATTAGCCAACAGGGCTGCTTCCGACTTGTCCGTCAAAAAACCCATTTCGACTAACACCGCCGGCATGGTCGCTCCTCTTAAGACAAAAAAAGGAGCCTGGGCAACTCTACGCATATTTAAACCTGAATTTTTGCCCGCCTTAAACAAAACTTCGGCAAAGGATAGACTCTGCTCTATCTTTACATTTTGCTCCATATCCCCTAATATCTGCAACAAAAGTTTTGTACGCTTATCGGCTATACTGTTTGCGTCCGTAGCGCCTTCTCCCAATTCCTTGTTTTCTATAAGAGCAAGTTTCATAGCATCCTCGTCACTTGGCAAGGCCATTATATAAATTTCAATTCCCTTAGCGGTTCTGCCTGCCGGTAGGGCATTGCAATGCAAACTCACGAACAAATCCCCATCCCAATCGTTTGCTAACTTCGTCCTTTCGTCCAATCGAAGGTATATATCGCGCGAACGAGTAAGTCGAGCGTTAATGCCACGTTTTTTTAGTATATTTGCCAGAACCTCTGCAACTTTCAGGTTTATATCTTTTTCTTTATAACCGTTTGCAACGGCACCGGGATCCTTGCCCCCATGACCGGCATCTATGACTACTACCGGGATTGTTGTTTTTTTATTTGGCGCGTATACTTCAACACTCTCTTGTGAAGTGGGGGTCAAAGAAGGATTTTCCGAAACCTTGGGCGACGGACTCTCAGCCCTCTTTGTCCCGTAACCGAAGAAATCCACAACGTATCTTGGTGGGGAAGGAAGAGCAAAGTAAGAAATTCTGTCAGATTTATAAAAAATGTCAATGACCACCGCACCGCCCTTCTGCGCAACGGTAATCTCAGGAAAATCTCCGCCTTTAATATCGTTTCCGTAACCCTGATCGAGGATAAATCCTTCAAATCGAAGAGTCAGCTTGTTAGGGGAACTTCTATCGACGAAGGGCGATGCCTCAGAGGATAAATCGACAACCAACCTAATTCTATCCTCCCACTGCCCCCAGCGCAATCCTTTAACTTTGTTCCGTGATACTAAGGTGTTATTGTTTTCTTTAATGACATTTTTCGAAGGCACGTTTGCATCCTTTCCGGGAATAGGGATAACGGCGGCACTTTGACCCTTGTCTTCCTCTGACTTGCCAGCCCATTTTAATTCTTTGTCATCGCCCACCAGAGGCTTCAATAATTTAAGAGCAGTATTTGCTTCCAACCACCAATGCCCTTCTTTGTATAAAGGTATAAAGGGAAGGGGAATAATAATATGACCATTGCTTTTTGCCATAGATGCCCCTTTAACCAGCTCCAATGAACTATCGTCATTTCGGGCCAAAAAGGTCTTATCGTCAGAACTTATCTCTAAATTCAAGATATTGGCGACTACGTCAATTGGCACCAGATCATGGCCATCATCATTTATCACCGGCACATATCCCACGTTCTCAATCCCATGCCACAAAATCCATTTTTCCCCGGCATATCCAATTGTAGCCAAGGCCAAACAGCAAAGTATTGCGAAAAAATATGTGAAAAAAACCCAATGCTTGTATCCTTTAATCGCCTGCGGTCGACACATCATCGATCACCAACGATGGAGACCCGACACTTCCATAAAATTTCAGGTCCTCTCCAACTCTAACTATTCGATTTAAAATATCGTAAATATTGCCGGCCACGGTCATCCCGGAAAGGGGACCATCTATTGATCCGTTTCTAATATAAGCCCCTTTTATCCCCAAAGACAAGTCTCCCGAAACAGGATCGAAGGTGTGAAGCCCCATCAACTCCGTCACGTAAATTCCAGTGCTTAAATCTCCATACAGGTCCCCTGCTTTGCCAATTCCCGGAGTTATGAAGAGATTAGATGCACCCACATATGGTATAGAGGCAGGACTTCGAAGGCAATTGCCCGTCGAGGAAACTCCATCGATTCTCGCATGTTCCAAATTGTATAAAAAACTTGTCACTACTCCCTCGGAGAGCAATGTCGTCCTTTGGCCAGCAACGCCTTCGCCATCGAAAATATAACTGCCCATACCTCTTTTTATGGTCGCATCATCCACTAAGCTAATGTGACTCGGTGCTATCTTACGTCCCCTTTTATCTGAAAGCCAAGATTTGCCTTTATGGACATTATCTGCCAAAAAGGAATCTTCCAACATGGAAACCAGAGATGCTGCCGTCAAACTGTCCAAGAAGAGAGTATATTTTCCGGTCTTCAGAGGTTTGCCACCCAGCGTCATGGAGGTTCTGTGCACGGCATTTTTGGCTATATCCGAGCATTTTAAATCACTTAGATAACGTTGTTCTTCGCCAAAACCGCCCATCTCTATTTTATCGTCATCTTCCATTATCAACGCTACATCAAGCCTAACGACGCTCTCATCCTGCCACCCAATAGCCCCTACACTGGAAAGATAAAGGGTTTCTTCGTAACCTTCACCGTAAAAAACCTCCCTGATTGACGACACTCTTTCGTCCAATCCACGCACTTCACCGGTAACGACAGAACATATCTTCTCTCCTCTGCTGAAGCTCATGCCGTCAATTACAAGCGGATCAAAAAGATCGTGGTCCTCGGTAAAATCTAAAATCTCTGAATTCAAACCAATGTGGGGATTCGGATCGTTGTTCTTGCAATTAAAAAGTGCCCATTCGATTACCCTGTTTACAGCATCTTTGGACAGATGATTAGAACAGGCAACTCCCTGCCGCCCCTCTGCATCGATTACTCTCACGCCCATAGAAAGGTTCTGGCCCTTAACCTTTTCGTCCAGCCTGCCATCCATGAAAGAGATAGAACAGGATGCATTTGCCCTATACAGTATATCGGCCTCCGCAATGTCCTTTTGGTCGAGCAGTCTTTTCATTGCCCAATAAACAATCCCCTCTACAAGCTCCCTTTGGGGCAAACTTTCTTTCATCTGGACAACTCCTCTAGTATGATTTTGGCAGCCATCTCAACATCTTCAAAGGTTACGTCGCGATGAGTTACGAGCCTGACCCTGGGAAAAGTAGGATTGAACAATAAACCCCTTCTTTTGCAGCTATTTGCCAGCTGGATAACATCTACATCATCATTAAGATCGAAATAAACCATATTGGTCGGTTTGAAAACGTCGACGACCTTTACGCCACCATTCTTCAAGATATCTTTTAGGACTTTAGCTTTTTCGTGGTCATACTTCAAATCTGCATAATTGTTTAAAGCTACCAGGCCAGCAGCTGCTATAACGCCAGCCTGGCGCAAACCTCCGCCCACTCGTTTTCGCCAGTGCTTAGCTCTGTTTATATAGTCCCTTTTTCCACAAATGAGAGAGCCGATCGGAGCCCCTAACCCCTTCGACAAACAAAATTGGACGGAATCAACAATTTTCGTGTATGTTTTCGGTTCAACTCCCCAAGCTATTGCAGCGTTGAATATTCTGGCACCATCTAGATGCACCAAAAGACCCTTGCTTCTTGCTAAATCTACCACCGACGAAAATCTATCAGGAGAAATTGCAATACCGCCGCAGGCATTGTGCGTGTTCTCCAAGCATAGCAATTTGGCAGGAGCATAATGTACATTTTCATCTCTGCAGTACGATAATATTTCATTATGGTCAGGAATACCTTGATCATCGTTCACGCAAAGAGGAACGAGGCCCCCCAGCGCCGACAATCCCCCACCTTCGTTATTATAAATATGGCTTTTAAACCCCAAAATGACTCCCTCACCTCGATTGCAATGCGTAAGGAGTGAGACCAAATTTCCCATAGTTCCGGAACAAACGAAGAGCGCCGCTTCGTGACCTGTAATCTCAGCAGCAAGTTGTTCTAATTCGATTACCGTCGGATCTTCACCATAAACGTCATCCCCGACTTTTGCTTCAGCCATGGCTTTTCTCATTTCATCTGTAGGCTTTGTTACGGTATCACTCCTCAGGTCGATGGTAGACATCATATATTCCCCTTTCATAAAACATGTAAGTTTTTTAAAATTGACTCAAGTCGCAGTATAGGAGATAAAATCTACGACAAATATTAATTATAATACATGCTATCGGCATAATTGTCTTCATCATTGAATAA
The DNA here is from genome assembly GCA_002385485.1 of Acetomicrobium sp. UBA3949. Classification (GTDB taxonomy): domain Bacteria; phylum Synergistota; class Synergistia; order Synergistales; family Acetomicrobiaceae; genus Acetomicrobium. The sequence goes on from DGDP01000137.1 coordinate 32,118, forward strand.
CGCTACAACCTGTGGAGGGATTAAACTTGTTTAGTGATATGAATTATTTTAGATTTTCCGCTAAAGAGAGAACCTGTTCTCGGAAAGTGGACCAGGTCGCTCACGAAAAAGATGTCGCAATTTACGTAAACAGATCTTACTACACATCCCTTCGGGCGACGCTGAATGACACAAAAGAATTGGCCGTAGGGCACTTATTCTTTCATGGCATGATTAAAAGTCATGACAATATAGAGCATATTGAAAACGAAGACAAGGCAATTGTAAAGGTCGAATTGAAACCTTCTTCATCCTGCCAGAATAATGTGCTCGAATATATAGATGTAAGTTGGACAGTAAGCGCAGATGCGATATATGGCGGTATTGCGCTTCTGCAAGAAGCTCCTCTTTATAGAAAGACAGGAGCATTCCACGTAGCCATTTTAATGCACCATAAGGGTTACAAATACTTTCTATTGGAAGATATAGCAAGGCATAATGTAATAGAAAAGGCTATAGGTAAAGCAATACTTGAAGGGATAGAAAGAGAAGAATACATATTATTGTTTTCAGGAAGACTAATGCATGAATTGGTAAGAAAAATATTGATCGCCAAAATACCGATAATAGGAGGTATTTCTGCCACCACATGTGAGGCGATAGATCTGGCCCAAAAATACGGAGCTACATTAATCGGTTTTATACGCGAAGGGAGAATGAACATTTACACTCACCCCGCCAGAATTGTCGAGTTTTTTCAATGCTAAAAAGGTAAGTTTTTCAGGAATAATATGTTCAGGAACATCAATTCCCATTTCGACATTGGGCCTGTTCTCTCCATGAAAATCGCTTCCCGCCGTAGGATTTAATCCGAACTTGGCCGCTAGTTTTAGAAAACCAAATATTTCGTCGGCACTGTGATGGCTGGAATAACATTCCAATCCCCAAAGCCCCGCATCCTTAAGCTTTCTTAGTAAAAAGTCGAGGGATTCGGAATCCGGGTAAATTTCCCCTGGGTGAGCCAATACCGATATCCCCCCTGCGTTTTGAATTAAAGCTATACATTCTTCAGGACTCAACGTTTTCCTGGGCACATAAGCCAACGCTCCTTTACCAATAAGCCTATCGAAGGCCTCTTTAAGGCTTGAAACATACCCCTTCTTCATAAGAGCCCTGGCTATGTGTGGTCTTGCAATTACATCCCCTGCGGATTCCCCTATAACTTCCTCAATGGATATATCATATCCTAGCGTTTTAAGCTTTGCACACATCTCCCCATTTCTCTCGTCCCTCAATTTCCTCAGAGCTGTCAACTTCTCCTGAAACTCAGGAGAAGTATAAAACATGCCATATCCTAAAATATGAACGTCGTCATAATACTCGGCAGATAACTCAATACCGGGTAAACCCGGCAAATTATGCTTCCTGCAGGACTCCTCGAACTCCTGCAGACCGTCTGTCGTATCGTGATCCGTCAAAGACAATAGAGAAATGGCCCTTTTCTTTGCTCTTATAACCACATCCGACGGTGACAATGTGCCATCAGATGCAGTCGAGTGAACATGTAAATCTACCAACATCGGTTTCTCACTCTAAGAAATTTTTTATTTCAAAAACAGAAGCAACGTCCAAAAGAACGATCAAATCCCCTTCCTTAGTTCTAACGATACCCTCCAAATATTCCTTTGATATTGCAGAATCGATGGAGTCAGCACTCTCTATTTGATCGACAATCACTGATCTTACCTCTCGCACGGAGTCAACCATAATACCGAACATGATATCTTCCTCTTCGATAACAACTATCCTTGATTCGTTCTTCCGCTCAACTTCCTTTCGCCCCATCTTGACGGCAACATCCATGACCGGGATAACCGTACCCCTTAGATTGATAACCCCGCAAACGTATTGAGGCGCATTAGGAACTCTAGTTATGCTCTCAGGTATGCGAACTATTTCCCTGATCTTAGAAACCTCTATAGCATAATGTTCGCCGAACAAATCGAACACTAGTAACGTCATCTCGTCAGTACCTTTGGTATCTTGATAACCCTCTTTTTTCGTCGATATTTCTTCCTTAACCGTCATTGATATCTCCCCCTTACGTCAATCTCCAAGGCTCAAAACGCAACAAATCACCCTTCAAAGACAAAAGGCGGATTCCCTTCCCATCCACTATGGCCAATGATGGAGGTTCGTCACCTTTTGGTAAACTTGCAGATCCCGGATTTAGAAAAACAGTTTTTCCCTCGCGGATAACAGAACTAATATGAGTATGCCCAGTAAGCACCAAATCCGCCTTAAAGTCAAGCGCCAAACCTTTATACCTTTCAAAAAATGTTCCGTGATGAGCAAAGACGAGTTTGCCGTCCAACCATAAGACACAATAGGGATCGGATACAGGCCACTTTAACATGGCTTCATCTATATCCGCATCGCAATTGCCCTTAATTATAATGACGGGAACATCAGAAGAGTTTATCTCTTCTGCCAACTCTTTAGGAGCATACCCATCTGGAAGAGGGTTTCGAGGGCCATGATATAACACATCGCCGAGATGTACGATTAAATTTACGCCTTCACAGATTTTCTTGGCAAGCCCCCAAGCTTTAACGCTACCATGGGTATCGGAAATTACGGCAACCTTGAAAGACACAGAGAAATTCACCTGCCCTTTAACGATAATAGGTCTCTCAAAAGCGAATAAGATGTCTCTTTTGGACCAGACCCTGAACCGCTAACGCATATTTCACCAATCATATCGGTCAAAAGCAGTGCCCCCACAGAAAATCCCTCCAGATAAGCTAAAGGGTGGCTCATCGACAAAATTTCAGGGTTCACCGTAATATCGAGATCATCAGCATTTACCTCGACTCTCGAAAGGAGCTTTAGTTTGCCGCCTCTTCTTTTGGCATCTTCTATGGCTTGAGTTGTTACATTCCTTATTCCTTTAACGTGAACCTGGCTCATCCCCACATTCAAGCCCATAAGACTCTTAGCCACGATCACTGTCTTTGCCGCGGCCTCCAATCCATCTATATCAACCCAAGGATTTTGCTCTGAAAGACCCCTTCTTTGCGTTTCCAGGAGAGCTTCATCAAAAGAGCAACCCATTTCCATTATGCTTAAAATATAATTACATGTACCGTTTAGAATTCCCTCGAACCTTTTTATCCGACATCCAGGTAAACCGTCGCGCACCAAAGAAAAAAGAGGAGTCCCAGAGAGAACGGTAGCTTCGTAAAATACTTTAACTCCCATCTCGAGAGCTTCGTCCATAATTTCATCGTAATACAAACTCATCGCTGCTGTATTTGCAGTAATTACGTGTTTGCCCTTTTGAATAGCTTTAATTATAATGCTTCGAGCCGGTTCTCCAAGATCAAAATCTGAGGGTGTACAATCAACTAAAACATCGTAATCGATATTTTCCAGCATTTCATTAGAGTCTTGCATAACTGAGCAGCCTCCACGACTCAGGGCATCAATTCTTCCTGTTAACGACTCCCACCGAAGCATGTCATCAACATCGATCCCATGAGGATTGTAGATGCATCCGCGACTTTTAGTGGCGACCCCTACAAGGGAAATCGAGGCTCTTTTTAGCATATCACTTTTCCTGCACAATAGTTCACAGAACGCTCTCCCAACCCTTCCGCATCCGAAAAGCAAAACATCCATAGTAGAGCTCGCCTCCTATTTTTTAGCCACTCCGGATCATAGTCAGGCAAAAATAATTACAAATTTCCCACAAAAAGTGTATCATAATATTTCGGTATTTATAATATTCTCAATAAGGAGGAGATCTGTAAATGTCGTCTGTAAACTCTATTAAGTTATACGATGACGGTAGGGTTCAATTCTATATGTTAGGATGGGAAGAAATTGAAGACGAGGGGTCTGTTCAAACCAATCAATATATGCTGTTAAGCGGAGATGAAGTAATTTTGATGGATCCGGGAGGCGCTCACGTATTCCCTCGCGTCTTGGCAAACGTCTCCGAAATCGCAAACATCAATAAAATAACTCATATATTTTACTCCCACCAAGACCCCGACGTGTCATCGGGTGTCATTCTCTGGCTTTCTATGTTGAACAATAAGGTAAAAGTGCACATACCAGGGCTATGGGTGAGATTTTTGCCTCATTTCGGAGTCTACGATCAATCCACTATATCACCTATACCCGATGGTGGCGGTGAACTCACGTTGAGGAACGGACACAGACTGGAGATTATACCGGCTCACTTCCTCCATTCTACGGGGCAAGCCACTTTATACGACCCAATTTCAAAAGCGCTTTTTTCAGCCGATATAGGCGCCGCCGTTTTCCCTCCGGGCAAAAGATATCCCATAGTAGAAAATTTCGAAAATCACGTTAATTACATGAAAGGCTTTCATGTCAGATATATGGCCTCAAATCAAGCATGCAGGGCTTGGATAAACCTGATTAAAGATAAAAACATAGATATCATTGCTCCGCAACATGGATCGGTTATAAAAGGCAGAGAAATGATCGGTAAATTCCTTGCATGGTTGGGCAATCTCAAGTGTGGGGTGGATATAATAGACGAAATATACTCTACTGGTGGAAAGAAAGCCCTATCCTCTAAATATCGATAAAAAGTAGGTGAAATATTATGGTACAACGCCAGGTCATTAATAGTTTGTCTTCATCTCATTTTAGCTTCATGCTCATGCACTCCTTCATGAGTCAAATGGATGAAGTGTTAGTGCGCCGCGTAGAAGAGACGAAGCACGAACTTGCCAACATTGCGAGCGAATTTTCTAACTTGAGCATCCAATTTAAGGACATGGTGGAAGAATTTGCTCTAAAACGCGAGGAGGCCGACAAAAACGTTAACGACATACGAGATATTAACGAGAATCTCATCGAAGAACTAAAAAAATCAGGGACTGACCTAGAATCCATGGATGATGAAGTAAAAGCAACGATCGATACAACCTATTCTACACTGAATTCTTTCTTAGAAATAGAGAAAATATCCAAGGAAATACAAAGAATTGCTAAACAGACAAACCTTCTCGCCCTCAACGCATCAATTGAGGCAGCGCGTGCCGGAGAGCACGGCCGCGGCTTTGCCGTTGTGGCAAGTGAAGTACAGAAACTGGCATCGGAATCAAAAAATGCCTCAGAAGGAATTTCGAAAAGGATTGGCGAGATATCACGATCAGTTGAGGAATCCATGCAAAGCATTATGAAGATAAGCCAAATGTTTCAGGTATTACAAAATTCCCTTCATAACTTTCTTGAATTTCTAAACATGAACAAAACCTTTTTTGAAAAATTATCCAGTTTTATATACGAATCGGAGGAGGAACTCCGTGACAGTTCAGTGCAGATGAACGAATCTGTGAAGGTGCTCTCCCAGGCACAACAGCGTTTTGAAGCCATGAGCGGCATAATTTCATCAATAGTAAAAGCACAAAACAACTTAAAAAACATTTCCCTCTAACAGGAAGATCTTTCAACACAAAAAAAGAAGACGAGCCCTTCTCGTCTTCTTTTTTCACCTCTTTCACCTCACCATGGAGGCAAAAATAAAGCAGGCACATGGCAGCGACCT
>DGDP01000006.1 GCA_002385485.1 Acetomicrobium sp. UBA3949
AGATGTGTAGAAGTTTCCTGGGTAAAACCAATGGGAGGGTTTTTTTACTGGCTTGAGATGAAAAATTTAAAGACGGCCGATCTTTATGAGAAGGCCTTGCAAAAGAAGGTAGCTTTTGTTCCTGGCGAATCCTTTTACCCAAATCAAAACGGCGGCAAAAACTGCTTCAGAATGTGCTTCACCTTCGCTTCCCCTAGCGACATGGACGAAGGCATCAAACGTCTAGGAGAGGCTATGAAAGAGCTTTTGAAGTCCTAGCGAAAAACAACTGCCCTCTTCTTTCTGTTCCAAGAAAGAAGAGGTATAATCATATGATCTTTTGGACAAGGGAAAGAATAATTTGTGTTGGAAAAAAGTTTTTTAAACTTAGATGACACTATCGCATCTATATCTACAGCTTGGGGTGAGGCCGGAATAGCCATAGTAAGGCTTTCCGGTCCCCAAGCTCTTGATATTGCAGAAAAAGCATTTAGAGGAATCAAACCCCTTAAAGACACGCCCCCCAGATATATGCGAAACGGATTCTTACTCGACGAAAGGGGTGCCCCAATAGATGAGGTGTTGGGAGTTTGGTTTCGCGCGCCAAAAAGCTATACGGGCGAAGATGTGGTAGAGATCCACTGCCATGGCGGCTTGCTTGTCGCCTCAAAATGTCTCGAGCTTCTGATCGCTCATGGTGCCCGCCTTGCTGAGCCAGGAGAATTTACACAGAGGGCTTTTCTGAACGGAAGAATAGATTTAACCCAGGCCGAAGCAGTACTTGGTGTGATAAGAGCCAAAAGTGACGAAGCGCTCCTTTCTGCTGCAAGAACCTTGCGTGGGGAGCTGTCCGCCAGGGTCAATGGTATATACGATTCCCTGCTCAATATTTCTGCAACTTTAGAGGCTAACCTCGATTTTCCCGAGGAAGATATACCATATCTATCTCAAGATGATCTCTTCCAAAGTTTGAATGCAATAGCTTTAAATCTCCAAGATGTGATATATCGCTGCAAAGTTGGCAAAGCACTCAGAGACGGAATAAAGGTAGCGATAGTCGGCCGCCCGAATGTGGGGAAATCTTCCATATTTAACGCCCTTTTAGAGGAAACGCGTGCTATTGTAACTCCTATACCAGGCACTACAAGAGACATCATAGAAGGAAGCATAGTGCACAAAGGAATTCCCATCATATTTATGGATACGGCAGGCTTGAGGGCAACGGATGACCTAGTGGAAACAATTGGCGTAAGCATGGCTCAAAAGGCTTTAAGAGAGGCCGACTTGAGGCTATGGATAATAGATGGAAGCGAGCAACTCACCAAAGAAGAGATCGACATGGCAATGGAGCTTAAAAATCACTCCCACATCGTGGCGATCAATAAAGCCGATATCCCCCAAGTAATTTCACTTGAAGACGTTAAGCAAATCCTTTCAGAAAGCGAAATCATGGTCCTCTCTTCTTATGACAAAGAAGCCATAGGGGAATTAAAGGAACGAATTGTCAAGAAACTGTTCAAAGATTCGGCAATAAACGAGGGTTTCAATGCAACGGCAAGGCAAATAGAGGCCTTGAAAAGCGTGTTGTCATGTGTTGAAAATTCCATATCCTCCCTAGCATCCGGAGAGCCGCAAGATCTCGTCGCCTCCAATTTGCTCGAGGCGAGATACCATATTGACAGATTACTGGGACGTAATTTCGACGAAGACCTGATTCATTTGATTTTTAGCCAGTTTTGCGTGGGGAAATAATTAATACAAAGGTCATTAAGAAACGCCTTTCGTCGCTCGGAAATTCCCTCTTCGGTGATCGAATAAAATTACCGACTCACTGCCTCAACTAACTACCAGCGTGCGATGAGACCTCTCATAAGGCAGCGATGAATAGCGTCCAGGAAATACAAAAACATCCCCGATACCACCAAATCTGCCGTCGTGCCTGGATTTCTTTTGTTGCCTTTTTTCCGGAGGAAGTTATCAAAATTATGAATAGATTTTCTTCCCCTTTCGGTCATAACCCCTCCCCTCTCCAAAACCTCGAAGGCCTTTCCGGAAATCTCTACCGCTTCCTCCCATCCTAGCTTGCGGAATATCAAAGTATCGGGAACCTTGGAAAGGATTGTCAAAAAGGCTTGCACAGCAGCATCTCGCAATCTCAACCCCCTCTTCAGCGCGTCGGCAAAGGATGGCAAGGAGAGCTCGAAGGTAATGGAAAAATCGGTCACGTATTCCCTTGCGATAGAATCTCTATCCGAAGCTTCAGCCATTGCTTCTCTCAAGTTGATTCCCTGAGGCATCTCATTTACGTCATATAGGTCCACCCGACCCATACCGCCTGCGCCCGACATCCTTATGGCTTCATATGTCTTGACGGCGTCGCTTTCGCTTAGACTGCCAAGAACACCTCTTAAGGAATTACGAATAGCTTCGGCATTAGAATCGTTATCGCAATATAGGGCAGCCTTAGAAAGGGGAGCCAATAGCAATATAATGCCTAAATTCACATTTGCAGAGGTGAGCTTTGCTCTTGCTTTAATGCTTTCCAAAACGATTTCTCCCACGGACAATCTGTCAAGCTCTTGAAAAGCCGAACCCAATGCGACAGCCCCTGCAAAAAAATCAAAGGGGTTAGTGTCGTGAAAAGATCTGTTTATATGAACGTTGCCGGGTTTCTTTGAGCATACTTCAACGATTGAAGCTAATTGAGCGGCCCAGATAATCTCGTCTATAGCATACATCATGTTTAATCACTCTATCACAACATAGCATCGACAATGGTCGATGCTATGTCCGATTGCGCAACCTGCTGGAGCCCTCTCCAACCTGGTATTCCGTTAACCTCCAATAAGTAAAGCTCTCCTTCTTTGGAGGGCAAAATATCAACTCCTGCATAAAATGCTCCAACTGCCTCGACAGCGCGTAGGCTTAAATCGACTATACTGGTGTCCGGATCCAAAGGGCTAACCTCTGCTCCTAGGGCCACATTGCACCTCCAATCAGATGAGTGCCTCTTCATCGCCGCTATAACACGCCCATTTACCACGAAGACCCTTATATCACTACCTTCGTGGGGAATGAACCTTTGAAGATAGTATACATATCTACATTGATATAATGCCATAAATACTCTATGAGCAGTCTCGGGATCCGTCACCCTTATCATACCCCTGCCTTCCGAACCAAAGAGAGGCTTAACCACTACATCACATCCCAGTTCCTTAAAGGCAGCCATGGCATCTTCATATCTTTCAGTAATGTAAGTCTCCGGAACTTTCAATCCTGCCCGGGAGAGCAAGGCTGTAGTATACATCTTGTCCACAGTCCTCTCCAAAGCCCGAGGGGAATTTACAATCTCTACGTCCTTAACTTCCTCCAGTACATGAAGCAAGTCGACCCTAAATATCACCTGCTCCAACGAACCTCCAGGCAAGGAACGTACTAAAACCACATCTCCAATATCTGTCCCAACGCCCGGACAAGGTGTATCGCCCTTTATAAAAGCCTTCATTTCTTTGGCGCGAAGAACGTTAACGACAACACCTCTTTTTTGAAATGCCCTTATCAGTGCCTCAACGTGCCAGGCGTTTTCCGATCCCAATATCGTTACTTTCATTGTTCAAACCATTCGCGCCTCAGAAGCTCGAGGTTTTCTCTTCCGAAGTTCTGCCAACGCCCTGTAGCAATATTGTTTATTGATACGCTTGCCGGACTGAAAAGCATGGGGTCGACATGGTAAAAGTCGTAATTATATCTTTTAAAAAGCTCCGAAAAAGGTAAACCGTAATCTTTAGAAGATGCGGAAGGCAGTTTTTCGGCGATGGAATCGATTGCAGAATCTTTGTCGCAGAGCGTAAACCACACCTTGCCACCATATAATACCGCATCATTAGTCCAACCCATAGCAGTCATAAAATCTCCCGGTGTCGGGGGAATGGGGCAAATTCCGTAACCGTGGATGAGCATCGTCGTATCGTAACCTAGTTCGAATAGTTTATGAACCCCTGTTTCAACTACTCTCGATACGATCTGAACGGCTCCTGCCAAGGAATTGCTGGGTGCCACCAAAACGTACAGATCCCTCGGATCGACTTCGCATTTTCTTGATATCGAATCCAATAAGCTTTCAGGGGGAAGTATAGATGATTCGATCGCTAGCACGGCAACGGGCGAAGTTTCTTTGTATTCAAGCACAGAATACAAGGGCTCGTTGCAGTAAAGCGACCTGGCGGGGCCGGAACCCAGTGCGAAAAAATCTCCCTCTTTCAGGGCCCAACCAGCATATTGCGAAGCAAGGCAGGCAACTGCAGGATTTGCAACCTGCACTGTAACGCTAGGGATTGATAATTCAGGATAGACGCCGAAACTTACCTCTCCAAAGCCTCCCATGCATGCCTCTGCGAAAAGTCTGCCTGCCTCATAAGAACCATTCGAACCTATGCCAACGTCTAAAACTGTCGATCCTGCCTTTGTCTTAATAACGGATATGCCCAATTCATGAGATTTTTCGATCATTTCGCTTACGCGTTCATACGCTCCCTCATTAAGAGTTTTCAAGAGTCAAAATCTCCCCCTTCCCCAGCGAAGACATATCTCCAACATACCTTCTGTAAAGACCGTTAAAAATTTCATCGTTCATGGGAAAACCGCAACCCCTTAAATACTTAAAATAAAGCTTCAGGTATGTGGGCGAATAAAGGCAACTATAGCCAAACGTTGAAAGCACTCTATCGGTTCCTCCTATCGATACTATGCTCCCCCTCTTCATGCCACCGCCTGAGTTGAGCCCCAATTTTCCAAATACGACGATCGTACCTGCTATCATGTTGGCTCCAGCAAAATCTCCGGCATCTCCCGTCACTGCTATGAGGCCTCTCCTCATCCCCTCTCCAACCCTGTTTCCGACAGAGCCGAAGACCATGATCATACCGCCTCTCATGCCCTTGCTGTTTCCCGGAAGAGGAGAGCCAAGCATGGCCTTCGCATTGCCCTTTACGATTACCGTCCCGCCCGACATCTCGCAACAGCACCGTGGCTCTAAATTACCATTAACGACAATCGTTCCGCCTTTCATGCGTTGGCCCAAGTGCATGCCTGCATCTCCGTTGACCATGATCAGGCCTGATGTCATCCCTTCACCAATTCCTTTGACGTGTTTTAGTTCGCCCTCAAATATCAGCGCTTCGTCACCCTCGTATTTCACTTCAAAGACATCTCCAAGGTCTGCGGTCTCATTGCCAACGAATACTTTGAAGGAGGCGATTTCAACCGGCCCCTTACCCAACACCGACTCAGGCAAAATCCCGTCCACCTCTATGGGAACTGCCTCGCTTTTCTTTAAACTTAAGGTAACTCCTTTCACCTTTCCTGAGTAAGCCTTCCCCAACGTACAAAGGGCACAACTATGCATTCCCTTCACCTCGACACTCTGTGTGAACTTACTGTAACTTATCCCCCTCCCAAAGCCTAAACCGTCCGACAAGGCTTCGAAGGGTTAATGCTAGCTCTTCCATATTGTTCGATTTGTCGCTCAACTGCGAGGCCGATTCGGCAAGATCCGTCATAGCATTCTTCGCTTCTACGACGAAGTCCTTTATCCTTTCCACCTCTCTAGATATGCTTTGTAGGGTGGCAGATATCTCTTCTGATGATGCAGCCTGCTCCTGAGAGACCGAAGACAAATCGTTCGCAGCAGAAGATATCTTTCTAAGGTATTCTAAGATATCTTCTATTACCTTCATGGTAGCCTGAGCCTTCTCGTTCGCATCTAAAGAGACATCCGATCCAACCTTTACCGAATTTACGACACTATCTAATTTAAATGACATATCATTCATTTGATGGGCTACGTTGCCAGCGACATCGTTTGATTCATAAGCCAACCTCCTAATCTCTTCTGCGACCACGGCAAATCCCTTTCCTCCTGCACCAGCTCTTGCTGCTTCTATCCCTGCATTGAGGGCTAACATGTTCGTCCTGGTTGCTATTTTTGAGATGTTTTCCAAAAGCAAATTGATTTCTTCGATCTTTTGCACCAGTTCGTTTACTGTGTCTATATTCTTGATAGATTCCTGGGCTGCCTCCTTGATCTTTTCTCTCATCACCTGAATAACCTCTAGCCCTCTTTCCGCCGACCGTGAGGCATCAGCAATCTCCTGAGCTATGTCCATAGTCCTCGATGCCGCTAATTGATTTCCAGAGGCTACTTCTTGAATTCCCTCGGTGATGGCATTCATATCGGAGACAAACCTCTCAACCATGTCCGACAATTTTGTAATTTCATTAAGAAGGTTACCTGCTACTCGATCATCTTTGTTTGCCATTTCGTGTACTATTTTGGATACATTTTTTATCTCAGTGGAGGAGTTGGATATTACTCCTATTAGGTCCTGAATACGATCTAGGAATTCATAGGTCGACTTGCCCACTTCGGCCATCTCATCGCTAGACCAAACATCGTATTCGAGGGTAAAATCTAATGTTTCCTTTAACTTTTTTAAAAATTTCCTATATTCGTCTATAGGAAGGGTTATAGAGAACAAGAGGGTCAAGCCGCCTATAACTGTAAATAGAATCAATATCGTGATGAAAATTATCAAAAGATCAAAGGATTCCACGACATTTAAATATACATACCCTATTGCACATTCAAACACTAAAAGTATTGTCAAAAAGACCATAATACGGGATTTTATCGATATTTTTCTTAATAACTTAGAAATTTTCACGATCAACCACCCAATCACATATTCTTTAAAATTTCTAGCAAGTAGAATTTATATTGTCCCAGGTTTCCCCCATAATTTCCTGCCGTTATCGAAATTACGTTGCATGAAGTTGCAGCTAAAAGGCCGTAGCCCATCGCATCTCTTACAGACTTTTCATCCAAACCGTCTATGACTATTTCATAAACGGCATTCACTTCCTCTGACAACGAAGTCTTTACTTGCCTTTTCAGGGTGGGACAAAAAGAAACATTTGTGGAAGCGTTCAAAAAAGGGTATGTAGAGCCAACTTTACTACCGCTTCGGACGATACCGCCGGGAAAGGGAAGAATTATCCCTGACACTTTCTTCATGGACTTTACAGCCCTTTGGGCAGCTTCGAGACAAGAGGTAACGTCTTTAGCCAAAATCAACAAGTTTCCGCCACCCACGCCTTTCTTCACGCAAAACTTTTGCTCGACCAAAAACTCCCCATCCATTACGGGAATCCTCCAAAATCTCCTCTTGTCGAGAAATTTGCTCGATTGATAAGAATCCCCAAAATATCTGAGTTTTCCGCCAACGTCTATCTGCTCTCCCTCATCAAGTCCGTTGTAGCAGGCCGTAGTGGGACAGGTCATTATGGATTGGCCTATTCTAGAGATGAGCTGAGACTCCAAAGCTGACTTGGAAACGCCAAAGATCAAAATGCTTGTTCCGGGACGGCCGTCCGGCGTCTGAGTACTATTCAACTCCCCCTCTATTCCCGCCTCACAGCCACAACCAATGACGGATGTAGCAAATCCCGTGGCAGACACCGCTGCCGTCATGGCCCATTCAGGGGTATCTGCCGTAACTACGAGGCGGCTTCCCCACATTGAAAATGCCTCTGCGTAAGTATCTTCGACATTAACTCCATTATAAATCATTACATCGATCCCCTCTCACTTCCACGCTTGCCCCTTCCTGCGCACAGGAAGTAACAAATATCAACGAGCCATCTCCAAATGTGTCTTTAAGCTTCGCGCAAATAACTCGTGCAGTCCCATGATCTTGCGTTATGCCGTAAACGGTTGGCCCCATGAACTTTGCCCGATGCCTACAGCTCCTTCTTTTTTCATACAAAGCGCCATGTCCTCAGACAGTTGTGAGTTGAAATTCCCCCCTTGTGCTTTAGAAAAACAACGGCCAACCAAATCCTGTATTCCTGTAACAGCTTCACCGAAGCCACAGATTTCTTTTTCTACAATGGAAGGCAATAGTTTCATCAATGTAATTCGACATATATTTGAAGACAACTCCTCGTGTATACTTAGGGATCGAAATTTTTCGTCCTCTTCGGCACCGCTTATTCCTTCAAAAAACAAAGGTATTGCAACGACAAAGGCCCACTCGCGCGGAAGCAGGCTGTGAAAGAGCAAAGGAGGAAAACCTGTTCCGTCCCACCTTTTGTGCCCCCCATCCAAGACAAACCCTCCTCTTTCAAACGTTACGGTACCGACGCTTGACCTTTTGCTTCTTCCCATTATGCCTGCCAAATCCTTCACCGATACGTCTATCCCGAAGAGGACAGAAAGGGCCCTGCCTACTGCTAAGGCCAATCGCGTTCCCGATCCCAGCCCAACATGGGAGGGTATGGAGGAAATGATTTTTATGGCAACACCTCCTTGAATGCCGAAGAAAGACAAAAACTTCTCTGCGTACTGCAATGCCCTTTCAGCATCCGGTCCCTCTACTGTCAAAATGTCGTTCAAGGAGACATTCAGCACTACCTTTGGCTCGTTTATGCCCACGCCTATGCCGCCGAAAATTCTTCCAAGGCTCCCGTTTAAATCAAGAAAACCAAAATGCAGTCTGGCGCCTGTCTCGACGTGAACAGCCCTCAACTAAATACCCCCTTAAGATAATTATCTATGACGGCAAGCGCTTCCATTTCCCGCTCCCCTCCAGTCTTTTCTACTATGATCTTCGCCTCGGATATGCACCTATCAAAAAAACTCTTTTTGTAAAATTGATATCTTGTTGCTGCTATCAAAAGTTCCATAATTGAACATTTAGCTCTATTATAGCCCTTAAAGGGACGCCCTATCCCATAATAAAGAACGGAACAGAGGAAGCTTCCTCTATCTGCCTCTTCGCTCACTTCGCAGGCTTCAAATTCAATCCAGGAACAAACATCTACATATACAAATCCGGCTATTTTTTGAGCTTGTCGGCATTTAAGATCAGGATCATCCAGGGCACTAAGGCAAAAGGATAAAATGTCATCTGTGATATTGGCTACAAAATAGCCAAATCTCAATAGATTTCTGTATGTATGGCTGGATTTATAGGGGTACAAAAAATATCGGCCTTCGCTTTCTTTTAAGCCCATGGGTGCCCAATTGGGAGATCCGTCGGCATTCAAGGTGGAAGCTATAACTTCATAAATCATCGTCTGACAAATAGCCCCAGTCCAAGGGGCGCTCCTGCATATATTTTTTGCCCAATTTCGCGGCCAAAGAAGCTTTTTCGAGCTCTCTCCCTAAATAAAAGGCATGACCCGGATCGTTAACACCGATGGATTGAAAAAGCATATTAATATCTTTGCCCTTCAAAAATATCGAATTGTTGAAGATATATATATACTCATCTGCTACAAAAATACGGAAGTTTTTATCCGTTACTTTTTTATGAATGTCGATTATCTCCTCTTCGCTATAGACCTCGAAAGGAGTATCCTTGGCTGTCACTAATCCCAGATTAAAACCTTTGGGCAACATCCCCGATTCCCTTGCACTTTCGTGCATTAAGCTTGCCAGGTATGTTTCCCTTACTGCACCCCTAGCCCAGCTTGTCACTTCAGTTGTCAAGACATAATTGATCTCAAGCTCCGCACAAATTCCCAAAAGAATGGCATTTATTCCGGTAGAGTCTGCTTCCGTAAGTTCTGTCAAATTTCCGATCCCCATAAGCATCTCATCATCAGGGAAGCATCTTCTGTATTCTACGTAGCGTCCGATCGACTCGGAAAGGCCAAAGGGAAGGGGGTCAAGAATGGGATCAACCAGATATTTCTTGCCTCTATCCCTTAATCTTGCCACGTTTCTTTCCAATGAATTAAGGTTTTTGTCTTCAAAATCGGGTATTACAACCACCGGACATGACAGCCTGAAGGCAAGATCTATGTTGAAACTGTTGACACTCAAATAAAGGTCGATGCCGAATTTATCAGCTTCTAGGGCCGTCTTTTCGTCAAATGTGTCAAGGTTAACGCATAAGTTCAACTCCTTTAAAACCGACACAATGTCGCCAATGTTGGGGATAGACCCCTTATTTGGTCCGCCAATGTCAATTATCGTTGCTCCCTTGTCTTTGTAATCAAGTGCTTTATTGACAATTTCGTTTAGCGTCATCTTATGGGCATCAACTATCTCGGCCAATATCCTTATATTGGGCTTTGTCTTTTTCAAATGCGTCGAAAAACCGAAAAAGCCGGGGAGGTCTTTTAGGTCCTTAGGACCCCTCTTGACTTCCACGCCCAACGCTTCGGCAAGCACCTTCTCATCGCCCTGACACAAGCCTGGCAAAATGACGACATCCGCATCCCCTGCGCTCCTCAGCTGCGACATAACCCAGGTAACGTTCATAAGAGCCGCAACGGAGATAGGCAAAACGGACACTTCATAAGAAAAAGGAGGGTCCATATTCTTCAAAATATTAAGCAAGGCGTTATGGGCTAACCTGCCAGTTACAAATAAAATCTTAGACAATCTTCCAACTCCCTGAGATCATTTGCTACCCTTACTCCGGGAAAAGTCTTCAGAGTCCGGAGGTGTTGCAAATCGACGGGCCTGGGGTACACCATAATTCTTCTTCCCGTTGGCGTAAGGGACTCTATCCTTGGAGATACGTCACTTGGTAAAACCAATATCGGAACTTTTGATTTTCCAGCCTGGGAAAATAGATTTGACGGAAGGGAATCGGCTATCCCTAAAGCGCACTTAGCCACTGTATTCGAGGTCGCAGGCGCTATGACCAAAAGATCGTATCTTCCAGCAGCAAATGCTCCACAGGATGGCGAGCTTGACTTGTAGTCTTTTACTATGTTGATATCCCTACGTTCTAAGAAATCGCCGTATTTGTACATCTTTATTACTTCAATGCCAGCGCTTGATAAAAAAAGGTTTATTTTGTCTTTGTTTTTTTCGACAATTTCCAAACATTCTTTTAGAAAATGTCCTGCCCCGGTAACAACCCATGCGACTTTCATAGCTTCAACCACTCTTCCAAAGTTACACTTGAACATAAGATATCATCTTTTAAACGTATTTCACCTCTTATATCGCCCAGTAATCCGCTTCTTTCCGCAAAGGCATTATGTTGATGGATGCTTTCCAAGCTTTCCTCTCTAGCCAATACAAAAGTATCATCGGGAAGATCGGGGTAAACTTCCACCAAATTCAACAGCATATGCCTAACAACGTCCTCAGCAAACCTGGCATTTTGATGAGCTTTATTGACAACAAAAAACTCATCAGGCCTCTTAAGCAGTTCATATGTCTCGGAACTCATTGATGCCTCTATAATATGTACCAGATGCTCAGCTCGAACGGACATGTCAGAACCGACGAGCAGCGTCCCCCTTGCCCTCTGATTATGAGTGGCCATCGGGATCAAACTGACGATCTTTGCTGCTTCCTCTGAAGTATAACCTGCTTCCTTAAGCAACATCCTCGAATGTGAAGCCATCATGTCTTGAGCGCAGGGACAGGCAGTCATCCCTTCAACTTCTACGCCAATAACCCTGCGAGACATTTTGCCGTCAGTCGATGCGATACCTATAAATGTAAACAATTCCTCGGTCTTCTTGGCCGAGATCGGAGTCACCCTTTCCATTGGATACTTCGCTTTTATCCGCACCTCGGCTTTCTTAGCTCTCTGAGACTGAACAACCTGAAGGGCAAGCCTCTCGGCTAGGCTTTCAATATCCGGTGAAGGTTCCAGGGAAATCTCTTCTACTATGCCTTCCAATACATCTGTAAATCTCGACATGTGCACACCTGCTTTGTATGGATCGAGGTAGGCAAAAAAATCAAGCGTGGCGTAAAAAAGCTCCGCCTTACCCTTAACCCCCAACCTTATTACCCTATTCAAATTTGTAATGCCCACCCTGGACA
>DGDP01000030.1 GCA_002385485.1 Acetomicrobium sp. UBA3949
CGCTCCCCTGAATTTAAAGGCTCCACTTTTCTGTAAATTTTCCGCCTTTAGATAAACCTCGTTTCCGGACCATAAGCTGAAGGTAGCCGAAGAAAAAAGCGGCGTTTCGTGAATCCAACCCTTTATTCGTTCTCTCGCCTTCTTTACGTCTTCCAAAGAAATCATTAATTATCACCTCTTTAAACATCGATCAAAAAAGTTCTTCCCCATGCTTGGCCCTTTCAAAATCCTCCCTGACAGCCCTCCTAAGATCTCCATCGCAATAAATGGCCAGGGCCATCCTGACCAAAGCCCTGCTGCCTAAGATCAAAGCCTCGTGCGCTCTAGAAGTCGTCACTGCTTCTGCGAACTCTCGACTGTGGGTCACCAGAGGTTCATCGCTTATAGCCAGTTTTGGCTGCAAAGCGGGGCAGCGATGGCTCACGTTGCCCATGTCGGAAGAACCCTCATAACCCTCCTCTTCGCTTATTTCTATGCCAAGGCCTTTCATTATTTCCTCCATCTTACTTTCCGCCGCCTCGTTGCTCAACATATTGTCGAAGCTAAATTCGAAGTTCTTCATCTCTACTTCCGTCTCCGTTGCCATGGCCGCACCCAGGGAGATTTTCCTGATTCGTTCTACCAAATGATCCAGATAAGCCCTGGTGGGCGCTCTGAAGTAAAATCTGCAGGCAGCAGCTTCGGGAACGATATTTGGCGCATCGCCACCTCTATGTATTATCCCGTGCATCCTCGCTTCCGATCGAATGTGCTGGCGCAACATGTCCAGGGCGTGGAAAAACAGCTGAACGCCATTCAAGGCGTTACGGCCCTCCCAGGGACAGCTCGCCGCATGGGCGGATTTTCCTTTGAAGCTAAATTCCATGGCATCCATGGCGAGGCTCCTGTATCTGACGTAACTTTTATTCCCGGAAGAGTGAATCATGACGGCAAGATCAAGATCATCGAACACGCCCTTTTCCGCCATAGTGACCTTCGCTCCGTTCGTCTCCTCTGCAGGAGTCCCTATAACGAGAAGGGTGCCTTTGATATCCCCCTCATCGAGGAGAGGAGCCAGCCCTATGCCGGCAAGGGTAGACATAGCACCATGGAGACAATGCCCGCAGGCATGGCCGATCTCGGGAAGGGCGTCATATTCGACCAATAAAGCCACCTTTGCACCCTCCCCATTGGATTTTTTGGCACAATAGGCCGTGGGAATATCTAAAAAGGGGTATTCGACCTCAAAACCGAGGCGGCAGAGCAGCTCCGCGTGTCTTTTGCTAGACTGAAATTCCCTTTCCGAGACCTCGGGATGTTCTGCCAGATAATCGCTCAAAGCTACAGCTTCGCCCGAATATCGATCGACCGCATCTTCTGCCTTTAAGACCAATCTTTCGTACGAAATTTCCATGTGACGTTCCTCCTTCGCGAAGATAATAAAAACTATAAAATAAAGGGAGGAAATCCTCCTCCCTTTATTTTATATCTTTAAGCCACAAAGACTTCCAAAATTATTTATTCAAGGTTAATCCAGAGGAACCAAACCCGCACTTCCGGATTTCTCAAGCCTGTAAAAGGCCAACGCTTCTTTAAGATCTTTCACCAGAGCGCTTTGCTCTTCTCTTATCTGAGCCAGGACGGATATTTGTTCCATCAGCTCGCGCGACGATTCCTCCACGCCTTCGGCTTGCACTTGCCCTTGAGCCACTTTATTCAAAATGTCTTCCATGGCGGAAGCAATTTCCTCGGCCGAGGCGGCCTGTTCCTCTGCAACGGCAGCTATGGATTGAACTCCGTCGCTTATGTTTTTGACCTGCTCTGTAATGCTTTGTATCTGTGCGCTCGTCTCCTGAGAGGAGGCCACGGCTTCCTCGATCAGATGCACGGTCTCGTTGACCTCTTTTGTCGCTTCCTTGCCTCGTTCTTGGATATCGCTAATTACTTCCTGCACCTTTTTCGCCGCTTCGGCCGATGCCTCGGCCAACTTCCTGACTTCATCTGCAACGACCGCAAACCCCTTACCAGCTTCGCCGGCTCTGGCGGCCTCAATCGCTGCGTTTAAAGCCAAAAGGTTCGTCTGGTCGGCTATACTGGTTATAGTATCAACAAATTGGGTTATGCCTTTTATAGCCGAATCCAGCGATGAAATTGCATTGCGAATGCGAGTTCCCGATTCTCCCACGCTGTTTATCTTTGCAACAGTTTCAAATACCGACTCACTGCCTGCTTTGACACTTTCATTAACAACATTAGACCTTTCACTCAATTCTGTAGTTATCTTGGCAGTGTTCTGTGCACCCGAAGCTACCTCCTCGACGCCTGCATTTGTCTCTTCTACGGCTGATGACACCGAAGCAATGACCGAGACTATCTCCCTTGAGGCCTCCAGGCTCCTGTTGCTGGATGCTTCGATTTTGTCCTCTATGCGTCCCAAGTCTTCGTCTCTGGCCTCAAGTTTACGATAAAGCTCGCTGCACTTTTCTACTAAATCCTTAAAAGACAGCCTTATGCGCTCAAAGGCCCCCAAAACGGCGATGACCTCGTCCTTGCTGTTCATGTCACCTTCGATGGGAAGGGAGAGATCGCCTTCGGCTATGGAGGTTGCCACCGTCAACACCGACTTAAGGGGAGCAAGAAACTTGCCCAACACCAAAACCAACAGAACAAGGCC
>DGDP01000042.1 GCA_002385485.1 Acetomicrobium sp. UBA3949
AAGAATGAGGCAGCCAAGCTTTTAGACCTGATCATCATGAACCTGAAGGCTTCTGACGATGCCGAGTTGTACAGGTGGGGCAATACCCTAAAACGATGGCGACAACCTATATTAAACTACTTCGACAACAGGACTACCAATGCCTATACCGAAGGATGTAATACGAAGGTGAAGATGCTAAAACGAATCTCCTTTGGCCTTAGAAACGTAGAGGTCTACACAAAAAAGATAATGTTGGGATTCTTACCACCGGAGTGTTTCCACACTATTTGAAATAGAGCCTATATACCCCAGGCGGTTCAATGGGGCAAATTAGCTACAAATATACCACAAAGAAAAAAATTGGTGTACATTTTTTATGACCGATCTAGGATAATATGACTTACAATGTACAAAAAATTTCCAGGGAGGCTTTTAGATGGGTAAAACGTTAAGGATAATCGGGATAGTAGGAATAATCTTAGGAATTCTGATCATGATACCAATAGTGACGATCCCATCCGGGATAGCCATATGCATTAACGGGATAGTCCTTTACGCAATTGGAAGAATATACGACGACGTAAGGGCAATCAAAGACAAGTTAAACCTCCCTTGATTTTTAGCCCGTCAATACAGACCACGCATGCGCATAGACAGGCTATGAGCAGCTAAACCCTCAGCATCGGCAATTCTTGCTCCATGCCGTGCGAGGTTGAGGGCTGCCTCTTTGGAGGCACATAAATGCTGCAGAGGGCGAAGAAAGGTGCCAACCCATAATCCGCCTTGGAATTTTGCCGACCTTCCTGTTGGCAAAATATGGTTTGTGCCCGCTATATAATCACCAAAGGGTACGGGAGAATAATTTCCAAGGAAGGCAGCGCCGTAGCAAGTAAAAAGCTCAAGCACCGATTCAGGCTTTTCGACGGCCAGTTCCAGATGTTCCGGAGCAATCTCATTGGCCATCCGTGAAATTTCCTCTAATGTACCTACAGCGACAGCGCCACCATTTTCCCACGCTACAGAAGCTACGGATGAAGTGCTTATATTATTAAGCAGTTTATAAACTTCTCCTATCGCCCTTTTGGCAATGGATTCATCTGTGGTCAATAGCATAGCCCTTGCGCTGGGGTCGTGTTCGAGTTGGGCTACCATGTCGGCGGCTAGGAACTTAGGATCTGCATTGCTGTCGGCAACTATCATCACTTCGCTCGGACCGGCCAGCCCATCTATGCCAACAATGCCGAAAACTTGTCTTTTAGCTTCCGTGACATAGGCGTTGCCTGGCCCGACGACAATATCTGCCTGTTTTATATCGCCAGCCCCAAAGGCAACGGCCGCTATTGCCTGTGCACCTCCAATAGCCCAAGCTTCCCTTATGCCAAGCATTCCCATAGCGGCAAGCGTAACCGAATTAGGCCTGCCATCCCTGCCGGGAGGAGTTAATACCGCAATCCTTTCTACTCCGGCTTCTTGAGCAGGTATTACTCCCATCAAAACAGTGCTGGGCAAGGGGTATCTGCCTCCGGGGACATAGACGGCAGCGCTTTTTACGGGCACAAATCTCATTCCCGCCTTTATCCCTTCGTCTATATCGCATGTAAAGTCTTTTAATATTTCTCTTTGAGCCCTATGAAAGGACCTGATGTTTTTCTCTGCAACTTTTAAGGCTTCTTTCATCTCAGTGGACAATTTTTGCCAAGCTTCTTGGATTTCATCTGGTTTTATCTTTGAAGGTGCAAATCCATCCAAGGACTCGCATATCCTGGCCAGGGCATCCCAACCTTTCAGCCTAATCTGATCCAATATATCCTCTACTCTTCCGCGAACCTCATCCATTAATTCCTTTGTTTTAGATTCGTCAAAACGTTTTAGAAATTGCACGCCTACCACTCCTTAAAGGTTTCTCCACGCACAGCTTTTTGCACGAGAACAACCCGGACATTTGGGGTATAAATCGTGATTATTATATGTTGTTCCAATGCCAACCAAGAAAGTAACCGAATAAAATGGCTCAATCATCATATGTTGATTTACCGTAATACCTTTATTTTCGCCTTTCAAGACATTTAATATGAAGGGTTGTATCGATAGAGACAGCCCTGGAGTGGAGCCGGGAATATGAACTAAGCTCACACAACAATCCTTGGAGCGGGCCAAATCCATAATCATCTTTTTCGTTTTTGCAATAAGTTGCCCCATTATGGATATGCTAATCTCGCTTAAAAGATACGAGGTCAGCAATTGGTTTTCGGAATTGTATTTTCGTATTTCCCATTCAATGGCCGAACCTAGGGTAATTAAACCTATGACAACTTCCTTGGCATGGGTTAATTCGGATAAACCCTCATTGATGTCTAAGGAGAATACTTTATCTCCCGCATAAAAAAGAAGCCTGCCATCCTTAACACTGACGGGGCAAATTTCGTAGAGCAATGTGGGATCTACCAATTTACCGGCAACTGAAGTCAATTCGTCCAATCGTTGGTTAACCACCTCTGAATTTAATTTAGATTTATCGCTATCCTTAGCAAAAGTATCGAAATTCAACTCTGACAAAGAAATTTCCAAATTTTCGACTGCCATATGCTTTCTCCCTCCGCAAAAAAACTGGCCTGCTATATAAACTTTCCGGTCACAAAAAACAATGATAGTCATCATTGACGTTTAATCAAAGGGTTCATTATATTCTATCTGAACAACCACAAAGTTCAACAAAAAAGGAGCGTTTAAATCATGTCCACTCTATCCTTGATGAATAGGGCAGCAGAAATTAGGGATTGGATGAAAGAAATAAGAAGAGATTTTCATCAACACCCTGAACTTTCGACAGAGGAGAGGCGAACAAGGGAAAAGATAAAAGATTACCTAAGGGATTTAGGAGTTCCCTTTAAGATATTTGAACATCATTACGGAATAGTAGGATTTATAAAAGGAAAGGGAGACAATACAATTGCCCTCCGTGCTGATATGGATGCATTGCCAATCCAGGACAAAAAAGAAGTGGAGTATGCCTCGCAAAATACGGGCGTTATGCATGCCTGCGGTCATGATGCTCATATGTCGATATTGCTCGGAGCAGCAAAATTGTTAAAAGAAGTTGAGGACCGCCTGCAGGGCAACGTCCTTTTGGTCTTTCAGCCAGCCGAAGAGACGGTAGGCGGGGCCAAGCAGATGATAGAAGATGGTGTGCTGGATAAAGACGTCAAGGCTATCTTCGGACTCCACGTTTCTACGGAAATACCGACGGGAAAGATCGGTATAAGACTTCATCAAATGAACGCCGCTTCAGACGTCCTGACCCTCAGGGTATTGGGCAAAAGCACTCATGGCGCCTATCCCCATGAAGGCATTGATGCCATAGTAATAGCAGGGCAACTAATCTGTGCTTTGCAAACAATCGTTAGCAGGGCGACGGATCCCAGAGATTCTGCCGTATTGACCTTCGGAACAATAAACGGTGGCAGTCAAAATAACATCGTAGCGGATGAGGTAACGCTGACCGGCACTTTGAGAACTCTATCGCCAAAAACTCGCGAGATGCTAAACGATAAAATATCGCAATATGTGGAACTGATTCCAAAAGCCATGGGAGGACAGGGGATTTTGGAAAGGATCAAAGGATACCCAGCCTTAATAAATCATCCCGCCTGGGCCCAATTGGTAGTTGATACCTCCATCTCTCTTCTCGGCGAAAACTCGGTGCTGGAACTTGAAAAACCGAGCATGGGAGTCGAAGATTTCGCATATTTTCTCGAAAGGGTGCCAGGCGCATTCTATCAACTGGGGTGCAGAAACGAAGATAGAGGAATAACCCACCCAGGTCATAACGATCTATTTGACATTGACGAGGAATGCCTTCCCATTGGAGCGGCCCTGCAGGCGGGCTGTGTTTTAAATACACTCTCACGGTTAAGCTAAAAACTCATCGGAGTCAACTATAAGGAATTGACCTTGGGGGAAAAATAGACCTTATGAGTGAGCATGGCAAAGATCACCCTGATGAGTTTATGGGCGACGGACATGATTGCCTTTTTGTAGGAGAATCCTTCCTCGCGTTTCTTGAGGTAGTATTCCCTGAACGTTTTATTGTGCCTTGCCACCATTACGGCCATGAGCCAGATTACCCGCCTAAGATGTCTATTTCCCCTCTTGGATATCTTGCTCTGTCCTACGTATCTGCCGGACTGATGGACAGTAGGATCAAGCCCTGCGTAAGCGATGAGCTTTTTATAGTTATCGAAACGGCTCACATCCCCAATTTCGGCCAGGAAGTGGATGGCAGTTACGTCTCCGATGCCTTTGATGGATTTGAGGATCTCCAAATCTTCGACTGCACACTCCTGGCACATATCGGTCAAGATGCAGTTGAGCTTTTAAAGCTTTCCTC
>DGDP01000088.1:0-10321 GCA_002385485.1 Acetomicrobium sp. UBA3949
TCCGGCAAGGGATATGCAGGATACTTTTTATCTTCAGGGCAATGAGCTTTTGCTCAGGACCCATACCTCTCCTGTCCAAGTGAGGTCCATGCTGAAGTACGGGGCACCGCTGAGGATAGTCTGTCCGGGCAAGGTTTACAGAAGAGACAGTGATCCCACTCATTCGCCCATGTTTCATCAATTGGAAGGGCTTTTGATCGATGAAGATGTATCGATATCGGATTTGAAGGGATGCATGGTCCATTTCATAGATAAGGTTTTCGGAAGACCGTTAAAGTCAAGGTTCAGGGCAAGCTATTTTCCCTTTACGGAACCGTCTTTAGAGATGGACGTCGAATGTATTGCATGTTCGGGCGAAGATCCTGCCTGCAGGATATGCAAGGGTACGGGGTGGCTTGAAATATGCGGAATGGGAATGGTGCATCCCAAGGTTCTTCGGGCGGGCGGTATTGACCCCGAAGTTTATAACGGCTTTGCCTGGGGATTGGGAATAGACAGGGTGGCTATGCTGAAATACAGTTTAAGCGATTTAAGGATATTGTTTTCCGGTGATATTGCTTTTCTCGCAGGGGGTGTTAATTAGTGCTTGTATCATGGAATTGGTTGACAGAACTCGTTGATCTTCAGATAAATGCCAATGATTTCGCCGAAAAATTGACAATGGCCAGTGCAGAAGTGGAGAACTTGTCCTATACAGCACAAAAGCTCGACGGCATCATTATTGCCAAGGTGTTGGAAACGGCCCCCCATCGTGAGAGAAAAAACTTACAGGTGGTCACGTTGGTTTGGGGAGATGAAAGGGCAATCTGCGTAACGGGAGCCCAAAACGTAAAAGAAGGGGATATCGTGCCCTACGCTCCTCCGGGTGCCACTATAGCCGACGGTTCCGTTCTCGGAATAGAGGAATTTGATGGAGTGAAAAGTTTCGGCATGATGCTTTCTGCCGATGAAATCGGACTTCCTTTGTTGTCGCAAGAAGAGGGCATTTTAATCCTTCCCCAAGATGCGCCCTTAGGCGGAGATGCTGCTTCCTGGCTCGGGATGAAGGACGTGGTTTTAGATGTGTCCGTAACGCCGAACAGAGGCGACTTGCTGAGCATGGTCGGTATGGCTAGGGAAGCTCATGCTTTGTTTCCTGAGTCCCGCTTGAAAGAATTAAATTTTCCTTCCACTACAGAGTCTTCTGATTGGCCGGTAAGTTTCGAGGGGGTTACTTTAGAAGATTCTGGATGTCCCTTATATTGTTTGGGCTTTGCCGAAGAGCTTGAGATAGCACCTTCTCCTATTAAGTGTCGTGTTAGGCTGGCATTATGCGGGGTTCGTCCAATCAGTAACGTGGTCGACGTAACCAATTACGTGATGTTGTTGTTGGGGCAACCGTTGCACGCCTTTGATTTGGACAAACTTCCGGCCCCGGAGATAACCGTGAGGTCATCACGTAATGGCGAAAAGATCACCACATTAGACGGTAGGGAGCACATATTGTCTTCGGGCGATCTTTTGATAACAAGCGGAGGGCTGCCCATCGGATTGGCGGGAGTGATGGGAGGCGCCAACAGCGAAATAGACGAAAATACGAGGCGAATACTGATAGAATCGGCACATTTCCTGCCGGTTCGAATAAGCACAACGGCGAGACGCCTCGGCATAAACAGCGAAGCAGCTTATCGTTATGCAAGAGGAGTGGATAAAGCTAAAGCGCCGTTGGCATTGTCCTGTGCATTGGATCTGATGAAGAAGTGGAAGTGCGGCAAAGTTTATACATCAGTTATCCGGGAGGGAGATGCCGCTCCTGTAGAGAAATTCGTGTCTCTAACGGCAAAAAAATTAAAAACATATACAGGTACCGGAGACTTGTCGGAGGCTTCCAGTATACTTATGCCCCTTGGGTTTGAGGTTAAGTCCTGTTCAGAGGAAAAAGCCATCTACAAAGTTCCGGGCTATAGAATGGACGTGGAAATAGAGGAAGACCTGATCGAAGAAGTGGCCAGGATTAAGGGTTACGATGAGCTACCTGCTCGCCTTCCGGGCAGGATTCACGATTCGGCGACCATAGGGCTTGAATCCCGAACCGAGAGAAAGATCAGAGAAACATTAATGGCAAGGGGTTATATTGAAATACTGAACTATAGCTTTATCTCGCCTAAGTTCATTACGGATTTGTCTATACCCGCTTCAGACAGTCGGGCCAATCCCTTTGCCCTGGCAAACCCTTTGAGTATGGATCAATCCCTTTTAAGGACCTTCCTGCTGCCCGGAATGGTAAATGTAATATGCGATAATTTGAGAAAGGGTTGGCGCTTCCCCGTCAGGATTTTTGAGATTGGAAATGTCTTTCTCAGAGAAGGTGCGAATCTGATAGAAGAAAAGCACATAGCGGGTGCAATATTCTTGGGCAAGGACAACAGGTCTCCCTATGGAGATGCAGTTAGGGATGATTTTTTCACTATGAAAGGTGATATACTCGCCTTAGCAGATGCTTTTAGGCTTAAATTTGACGTTCTTCCCGGTAGCGAGCCCTTTGGACATGCCGGTCAGACAGCCGATGTTATATCCGACGGACGTAAGATAGGTTTTATGGCTAAGGTCAAACCATCTATTGAACGCCGTCTTGAATTACCCGCATCGCTTTATGTTTTCGAGGTTGCCTTCGAACCCTTTTTGATGGCTAAACCTACCAGGTTTGGAGAAGTCCACAGATTTCCTTCCGTCTATAGGGACATATCTTTGATAGTTCCTGAGGACGTTACGGTCAAAGAAATCGGTGAGCTCATTGGCGATCTTTCTTCGGATTTGGTGACTTCGATTCGATTGTTTGATATATATAAGGGCAAAAACATTCCCGAAGGACATCGCAGTCTTTCTTTTACTCTGGAATATTGCCACCCCGACAAAACGTTGAGCGATGAGGAGGTTGACGAACTTCACACCAAACTTAGGGCCCAAATCGAGTCCAGGGGGCTAAAACTGAGATAAGGATGGTGATAGTAGCATGCAGGCTTTAGAGAAAATCGAACAGATGATCGATACCTTGTGCGAGAAGTTCTCAGCAACCAGAGAGGAAAATGAAAGGCTCGTTAAGCAGGTTGATATCATAAAGGAACAATTGCAGGAGAAGGATTTGGAGATAATACGACTGAAAAAAGAGCACCAGCGTCAAATAGAGACGATGGAGAGAGAGCTGATGAGGTTAAAGAAAGAAAGGTCAGAATACGAGGAAAAGTTATCGAGGTTACATCAGAAGTTGTCTGCTTCGCTGGGGATGCCCCATGAAAACAAGAGTAATAATACAGAAAAGCAGGCTTGATCAAAGTGGGAATGGATGAAGGTAAAAGGACCGTCGAGTTAAACCTGGGGGGGAGGCATTATAACATAAAGACCAGCCTGGATGACGAGACGACCAGGAGGGTTGTTGAAATACTTCAGGAGGCCTTTTCACAGACTTCTAATCGCTTAGGCCAGGAGGAGCGGTTCTTGTTGACATCGTTGCATTTGGCCTATAATATGGTCTTTCTCGAAAGGCGACTGCAGGATGCTTTGAAGGATACGGAAGGATAAGTGGTGAGTTAAATGACCCTCAATGTTTCAATAATTGCTGATTTTTTTGCTCTTCTGATAATGATCTTTTTTATGTTTAAAGGCTTTGCCCGTGGATTCGTAAACGAACTTTCTGGTCTACTGGGTACTTTAGCCGGCTTTGTCCTACTTTGGAAGTATTCCCCTGATCTCGCAGGTTTCTTAAAAATTAAGTTCGGAATAAACGATGTAATTGCCTATGTGATTGCGATAGTGGCAATTTTTTTGGCTGCCAATTTAGTGGTATCCTTGTTAGGCAGGCTGGTCAGAAAGGTCGTTTACTTTGGGCATCTTTCGTTGGTCGATAAGGTTATTGGAGCTTTTTGCGGTTTTGCGAAAGCTTCGGTAATACTAATTCTAATTTATCTTGCCTTTGAAATGGCATCTGGCTATTTGGGAAATTCTGAAATGTCTTGGATGGATCAAAGCAAGGCCATGACATTTGCCGGCGATCTGTGGAGTTATGTTAGTTCCTGGCTTTTCAATAAAGGAATAATAAATCATATTTCCCTTCCAAATCTTATAGCAAAGGTACATGTGTAATGATATCCGGCAATCAAACTGTACAGCTCCTTGAAATCCATAAGATATTAAAATTTTACGATAAATATGTTCGTACCGAACTTGGAAAAAATTATCTGAAAAGTGTCCAGCCTTCCCAAAATATAAATGGACTCAACTATAGGCAAAATTTGTTCAGAGAATTTGAGCGATATATTGACACAAAGGGCGATTTCCCATGGGATGATCGTTTAATTTCCCTTGATGGCCTTTTGGAAGAGGGAAAATCAAGAGGGATACTTTTTGGCGAAGAGTTTTTACCCTTTAAGTTTTTGATCAGCCTTGTCGTGAAGATCAAAAATTTGAGCCCTAGTTTTTTGAGAGAGGGCTACGATAGGTTGGCCGAAAAAGCCGGCGAACTTGGCGACTTCAGCAATGAAGAACAGGCCCTGTCCGTTTTGGATGAAGATGGAAGGTTATATGACAGCGCCTCAGCGAAACTTGCCGAGATAAGGAGGGAGCTGGAGTCAGCCAAAAGACAGGCCAGAGCGATAGGTCAAAATATAATATCTGATCCGTCCCTATCCTCTAAACTTCAAGACCAGGTAATTGCTTTGCGCAATGGCCGTTATGTTTTGTTGGTCAGAAAGGAAAGCGCATCTTCCTTCCCGGGTGTATTTGTAGACTATTCAAGCTCCGGTAATTCCCTTTACATGGAACCTCACTCATTAGTCGCCGTGAACAACAGGATTGCCATGCTATTAGAAGACGAGAGGCGTGAAGAGCGTCGAATATGTCAAAAACTTACGAGCATGCTCATTTCAAGAGAAAAAGCCATAACAAGGGCTCAAGATCTGGTTGGACAATTTGATATTATGTGGGGTATATATTATTTTCTTCAAAAAAACGACTGGACTTTTCCTGAAATAGAAGATAAAAGCGGTTTTTATCTCATCAATGCACGGCATCCATTGTTAGGTGCCAAGGCAGTCCCTATTGATGTGCATTGTGGGAGGAATTTTAAAGCCCTGGTCATAACGGGGCCCAATACGGGCGGGAAAACCGTTGCGTTGAAGACGGTGGGACTCTGCATATATCTTGCTTGGTGCGGGCTTCCCATTCCTGCAAAAGGAGGCTCTCGAGTCGGTCAATTTTCTCGCGTTGAAGCCGATATAGGTGATGAGCAAAGCATCGAACAAAATCTATCAACCTTCAGCGGTCATATAAAGCGCATAATTGAAATGCTCAATCAGGCTGACGACACCTCTCTTTTTCTGATAGACGAACTTGGAGCGGGGACAGATCCGGAAGAGGGGGCAGCCCTTGGAATAGCAATACTTGAAACTTTTTTGAAACGCGGATCTTCTCTGTTGGCCACGACCCATCATAACTCTATAAAAAGGTATGCCCTAACGACGCCAAATGTCGAAACGGCCAGCGTAGATTTTGACCCGGAAACCCTTTTGCCCAAATATAAATTGCTCCTCGGGATCCCGGGGCAAAGTAACGCTCTCTTGATAGCAAGAAGATTGGGCATGCCCGAAGACGTTCTTGAGATAGCCAAAAGAGAGCTAAAGACCAGCGATACCTCGCTGGAAAAGCTCGTATCTAATTTAAGGGCAAAGCTGTCAGATCTGGAGGAAAAGGCGAGAGAACTTGCCAGAGAAAGGGCCGAAGTCCAGGCTGTCAAAAGAGAGCTCGATAGAAAATTAGCCGCCTTAGAAGAGAGGCGGGAGGCTATTATGGCGGAAGTGGAACAAAAGGCTAAGCGGCTGATAAAAGAAGCTCAGGAATCAGCTAAGTTGCTTCTTAAAGAAATAAGCAAGACAGCAAGTTCGAAAGAAGCACACAGGACTTTCTCAAGTTTAAAAAAACGGACCGATGATATATTGAGAGCAATCGAAGAGCGGGAAGCTGCTCGTATCGAAAAAAAGTCTTCGATATCTGAGGGTAAGGTACCAAAAACGGGGGATAGAGTTAAAGTCCTTGGGACGAATGCCACTGGAATTATAGAAAAGGTGGATAATGATAAAGCCACAATTCAAGCAGGGCCTATCCGTTTGGATGTTCCCCTTAAGAGGTTAAAGGTGTTGGAGGAGGGGGAAGAAAGGAAGGATAAACCTTCCATAAAGATCAGCGTCGAAAGGCCGCAAAATGTCTCCAGCTCAATAATGATAAGAGGAATGACTGTCGATGAGGCTATGCCGATGGTGGAGACCTATTTGGATAAAGCTTTCAGAGCGGGATACAGGGAAGTCACAATTATACATGGCCGGGGGGAAGGAATATTGCGCCGCGAAGTCCACGACCTTTGCAGAAGGCTTCCGTATGTCGAGGAATTTCGCCTCGGTGGCCCGGGAGAAGGCGGATATGGCGTTACTATTGTGAGGTTTAAGGGGAGAAATTGAGATAATTCCTTAAGCTTAAGATCCCAAGGCAAGTACTTGCGCAATCGTGCTTAATTGGTTATATTATATGGGCAAACGGAACAGGTGCCCGTAGCTCAGTGGATAGAGCGTTGGACTCCGGATCCAAAGGTCGGGAGTTCGAGTCTCCCCGGGCACGCCAAGAAACGAAAAATATGAATACCGCAAAGAGATGGTGAGCGTAGCTCAATAGGTCAGAGCACTGGACTGTGGCTCCAGGGGTTGGGGGTTCAAGTCCCCTCGCTCACCCCATTTTTATCTTCCCGATTGGATTCTTGCGATGATTAAGCCCACAGATGTACAAATTGACAAAATCATCCGAACGAAAAGAAAGACAATAGCCCTGCAGATTAGGGACGATGCCAAATTGGTCGTTAGGGCACCTTATAACCTTGACGACGAGACGATTTCAGCGATCGTCTCGAAACATAGACGTTGGGTCGAAAAAAAGCAAAAAGAGGTCGCTACTAGAAATCAAAAACTTTACCCAAAAGAATTTGTCGACGGGGAAGGGTTTCTTTATTTAGGCAGATACTACAAATTAAACATAGTAGATGATCAAAGTGAATCATTGAAATTTGAAGGCGCGTTTTATCTTTCAAGGTATGCACTACCGCATGCACAAGAAGTATTCATGCAATGGTATAAAGACAAAGCCTTCGAAAAAATTTCCGAAAGGGTCGATCTCTACGCCGAAAAACGAGGATATAAATACAATAGAATCGGCATAACCAACGCGCAAAAAAGATGGGGCTCCTGTTCTTTTAAAGGAAATTTGAACTTTTCCTGGCGGTTGATAATGGCTCCCTTATCAGTTCTGGATTACGTCGTCATTCATGAGCTCGTTCATTTGGAAGAAAGAAACCATGCAAAATCCTTTTGGGATAAAGTAAAAATGCTGATGCCCGATTTCGAGAGTCGAAGAAACTGGCTCAAGAGCAACGGGTATTTACTAACATTATGGAGTAATAAATAACATTAACCCTCTTTTATTTTGTATGACAAAACCAATGGTTTGTAGTGGTCGATTTTGATCTCACAATTTTTAAAATGTGTTAAAGATAAACACAAAGACGATTCCCGTCAGTATTGTCAAAAGGGTATTTTTGGTAAGCAGTGCGGTAAATATGGCGGCAATGCCTGCCAATAGCCTGATATTTCCGAGGGAAATAAAAACCTTTCCCGATTGCATAAATAATTCGGGAACAATAAGAGCCGACAGAACGGCTGGAGGCACAAAGCGCAAAAACTCTTTTACCCAAGAAGGTATTTCCCAAAGGCCAAAAAGAAATATGAAGAATGCTCGCGTAAGATAGGTGAAAATTCCTCCCAGAAGCAAGACCAACCATACATTCATGGCCTGCGCCTCCTCATGTCTATAATAAAGCCTGTAGTTATACCGACGAGGGCAGCGGCAATCAATCCTAATTTATAGGGGAATCCGTAA
Organism: Acetomicrobium sp. UBA3949; assembly: GCA_002385485.1. Lineage (GTDB taxonomy): Bacteria > Synergistota > Synergistia > Synergistales > Acetomicrobiaceae > Acetomicrobium. The sequence goes on from DGDP01000088.1 coordinate 7,951, forward strand.
AAAAAGATCGAACATATTCCGGCCGTCAATGCAACAGCTATGGCGGGAAAGTTATTCAAAGAAGGAACGAGTATAGCTATGAAGGTCAAGGGCAAAAAGAAATCAAGTGGCCAGCTCGATGGAAGCATCTTTCCAAGAAAAATCCCTGCTGCCGTGCTCATCTGCCACGTTAACCACAGAATTTGGCCCGCACCTAAAAAATAAAAATGACCATAGTTGTCATCGGGTCTTTTTTGATAGTAATTTATGGTTACGGCGTAAGCTTCATCCGTCAGGAGATAGGAAAGCAATGCCTTCCATCCGAAGGGAAGTGCTTTAAGATAGGGTGCCACCGAGGCGCTGTATAGAAGGTGTCGCAAGTTCACCATGACCACGGTCAATACGATTATCGACCAGGGGGTGGATTCGGCAAATAACTTGCTTGCCACAAATTGCGAAGAACCGCCAAAGATGATGTATGACATCGACTGAGCCTGAACCTTGGTTAAGCCGGCCTCTAATGCCATAATACCGTATATAACCCCGAAGGGCATGACGGCAAGGAGCAAGGGTGTTTCGTCGCGCATACCTTTGAGAAAGGTTCGCAGTTTCACTTCATATTTCTCCCCTTATTATTTTGACAATGCGCTAGACAAACAAAGGATTTAGACGTACTTCAAAGCATTGCATATTTTGATCCCAGATTATAACTCCGTAAATTATGTTATGCAATATTGATCATCATTGCCTTAGAAAACAAGCTATTTATATCATTTAAGTAAGGTAAAGAAAAAATAATACCTCACTAGGGGGTCTACTTTGAAACGCTTGGATAAGTATATAGTATGTAACTTGCATAGTGTTTGAAATCATTTTAGAATATGAACATAAAGGTCAATAGTTATATTTAAATTAACGATAACGGGAGGGATGAAACAGTGGAAGCAAAAATAGGATGTCCGGCCCCGGAATTTAAAACAATGGCTTTCGATAGGGGCAATATCAGGGAAGTATCGCATGCCGAGGCCAGGGGAAAGTGGTTAGTGTTATTCTTCTACCCCGGGGATTTTACTTTCGTGTGAACTACAGAGATCTCGGCGGTCGCTGAGAGGTACAGTGAGTTCGAGGCCTTAGGAGCAACAGTATACGGTATTAGCGTAGATTCGCCATGGGTTCATAAAGTTTGGGTTGAGCAGGAAATTTCTAAAGCAGTTCCCAGGGGAGTGCCCTTCCCAATGTTATTTGACGCAGGCGGCAGGATCGGAGAAAAATTTGGGGTCTATAGCGAGGCTGACGGCATCGACATCCGCGGAACATTCATTATTGATCCCGATGGCATACTCCAATGTATAGACATACTTCCGGCTCCGTGCGGAAGAAGTGTGGATGAAATTATTCGTCGCATTCAGGCTCTTCAGCACATAAGGGCTACATCTGCTAAAGAGGTGACGCCATCTGATTGGAGGCCGGGATGTTCTACCTTGAAGCCAAGCCCGGATATGGTTGGTAAGGTATGGCAATTCGTTGAAGAGCAAAAAGGATCCTCAGATGGATCCAAGGCCCAGCAACCTACGCCTCCCGGAGGATGCTGAGGGATATAGGCGATTCCTCCGTGCGAGGGGCTAAATAAATTATTTTAAAAAACAGGGGAGATGGCAACTTTAAAATTGTCTCTCCCCTTTAAAGATTGCCTGGTAACCGGATATAAAATTAAGGGGAGTCCTTAAATATTCGGATGTCGCAGAGTTAGTAATATTGGCCGGTATTATTTTACTCTTTCAAAGAGAGATGCTGGCGTCCTTATCTCAGGAAGTTTTCCGTACTGCTTGAAATAGAGCCGAAAACCTGTTGACTATTTGTCCAAGCTGTGATAACTTTCCTATTGCCGCTTGGTTATAAAGCGTAAGCGCCCGTAGCTCAGTGGACAGAGCGGCGGACTTCGGATCCGTTGGTCGCGGGTTCAAATCCTGCCGGGCGCGCCATGGAAAAGGCTATATTTGTGGGCCGTTAGCTCAACTGGCAGAGCACGGGACTCTTAATCCTGGGGTTACAGGTTCGATTCCTGTACGGCCCACCATTATATTTAAGTTTGCCGATTATTTGGCCCATTATAAAAAATAAAAAGACATTGCTTGCAAGATGTTAATGCTATGTGCGAGCAATGTTTTTTGTTTGTGTCCTTTGAGACAGTTAAAGTCAAATCAGCATTGACTTTCAAATTAAGGGCATGGTAATATACGCTAGCGACGAGGATCGCGCGAAGATGTGTCGTGGCAGTTTATATGTTTGGTGGGTTTTTAAAATTTAAGTTTGCAACCCGCCTTAAATGTTTGTTTAAGGGGCGAGAGTGGTGGAACGGTAGACACGCGGGACTTAGGATCCCGTGGCTTCG
>DGDP01000088.1:10427-11681 GCA_002385485.1 Acetomicrobium sp. UBA3949
GACTTAGGATCCCGTGGCTTCGGCCGTGTGGGTTCAAATCCCACCTCTCGCACCAGAAGAACATAAGTGCGACCTCGGTGTATATTTAACACCGAGGCTTTTTCATGTCGAAGAAAGGGGTTTGGTGGCAATGAGGTCTGAGCTTATATCTCAGGAGAAAAATATCGTTAGGATAAAAGCGGAAATTGAGGCAGAGAGGTTTGAGAAAGCAGTACAGGATGTGGTCAAAGAGATCAGTCACAAGGCCAATATAAAGGGTTTTAGAAAGGGAAGGGTTCCGCGTAATGTCATCGAACTCTATTTTGGCAGGGAAAGATTATATAGAGAGGCATTAGAAAATCTTATTCCTGAAGTTATAGAGCAAATTCGGGATGAATACGAGCTCGAATTGGTGGCTGAGCCTAAGATAAAATCAATTGGCGAATTAAAAGAAGGCGAACCGCTTGTTCTAGAGATAGAATACGAAGTTATGCCCGAGATCGAATTACCAAATTTGAACCAAATCGAAGTGCCAAAATTGAAGGCAACGGTGACTGATGAAATGGTCGATGAAGTCATCAATGATTTGCGGGAGCGAAATGCCGAATACGTCGAAGTCGACGAAGATAGGCCAATTGATGAAGGAGATACTGTTGTAGTTAACGCCATTGCCGAAGTTGAGCGGGAAGATAACGATGATGCTGAGAAATTCGATTTCGAAGGCAAAGAGATGGAAGATATGATAGACCTTTCGGTTCCTTATTTGGACGAAAACGTAAAGAAAGATCTGATTGGCCAGAATGTTGGCAACACCGTTACGACTACAGTGACTCATCCGGAAGATGGCAGCAATTTGTCTGGAAAGCGTATTAAGTATTCGATGGAAATAAAGGGCATAAAGAAAAAAGTCCTTCCGGAGCTGGACGAGGAGTTTTTGAAAAAGGTAGGGGCGGAAGACAAAAGTTTAGAAGAGTTTAGAGCAGAGATTAAAGAGCAGTTGATAAAAAATCTGGAAAACAGGTCTAAAAATGAGGCAATCAATCTAGCATTACAGCAAATTGTAAATCAGGCAAAGATTGAAGTTCCCGAAAGCATGGTTGAGAGAGAATTTCACAGCCTGCTCCACGAAGAAGAAGAGAAAATAAGGCAGGCCGGCGAGATGACGTTGGAAGAATATGTAAAACAATCCGGAATGGATCTAGATGAATATAAGAACAGGTTACGCGAAAAGGCTTACAAAAGAGTCATGAATTCATTAGTGTTGGAGGAGCTTAC
>DGDP01000105.1 GCA_002385485.1 Acetomicrobium sp. UBA3949
TTAAAGCGAGACCTGGAAGACATCCTCGAGATTTGGGGCGACAGGAGGGCAGCGCTGGTGAGGGAGATATCGAAAATACACCAGGAATGCATTCGGGGTTTTCTTTCCGATATTCTCGGTGGCTCAAGGAAGGTAAGGGGTGAAATAACCCTTGTAGTGGATGGCTTTAGAGACACAGCGATTGAAGAAGAGGACGAATCATGGCAGAAGGTGGCCGTCAACATGAGAAAAGAGGGCATGGCCATAAAGGATATTGCAAAAATTCTGTCCGAAAGCTATGGTATAGAGAAAAACCGGGTTAGAAAATTCGTACTAGGTCGGGAAAGAATGGAGGAAGAAAGAGATGAATCGCGAGAGTAGTTTTTATATCACCACTCCAATTTATTATGTGAACGATGTCCCTCATATAGGACACGTATATACGACGGTGGCCGCCGACGTAATGGCGAGATACAAAAGGATGTGCGGAATTGATACCCTTTTCGCTACTGGGACTGACGAACATGGCCAGAAAGTTCAGCAGGCCGCTCAAAGAGAGGGGATCACCCCTCAGGAGCTGGCGGACAGGACTGTGCTGAATTTCAAGAAGCTTTGGGAGGCATTGAACATATCCTGCGACGATTTCGTGAGGACTACGGAACAAAGGCACATCGAGGTAGTTCAATATATCTTCAAGAAGCTGATGGATCAGGATGACATATACAAAGGAACATATGAGGGGTGGTACTGCGTCCCCTGTGAGACCTATGTCCCGGAAAGCCAGATGGGAGAAGGGAAAACTTGCCCCGATTGCAGGCGTCCCCTTGAAAGGATGACGGAGGAAAGCTATTTCTTTCGCATGTCGAAATATGCCCAACCATTGTTGGAGTACTACGAAAAAAACCCCACGGCTGTCCTGCCGGGGTCCCGCTATAACGAAATAGTAAGCTTCATAAAGATGGGGCTTAAAGATCAGTCGGTCTCCAGGACTACCCTTAAGTGGGGCATACCCGTACCTGGCGATGATGCCCACGTAATATACGTGTGGTTTGACGCCCTGATCAACTACCTGACCGTCTGTGGTTATCCTCAAGACGAAGGAAGATGGAAGAAATACTGGCCCGTCGTCCGCCATCTGGTTGGCAAGGACATATTGAGGTTCCACAGCATCGTCTGGCCGTCCATGCTTCTTGCTTTGGGAGTCAACCCCCCGAAACAGGTTTTTGCCCACGGATGGTGGACTGTGGAAGGCGAAAAGATGTCCAAGTCCAGGGGAAACGTCGTCGATCCCTTTGAGGTCATTGATCTTTACGGAGCCGATCCTTTCCGTTATTTCATGTTGAGGGAAGTGCCCTTCGGCCTCGATGGCGACTTCTCTGAAAAGGCCCTGGTCCAGAGGATTAATTCCGATCTGGCCAACGATCTTGGTAACCTCTTGTCCAGGACGTTGCAGATGGTTGTCAAATATTTTGATGGTATCGTTCCGGAACCTCTCTCGAAATCGACGAAAGAAGACCAAGAAATAGGAGGAGATGTCGTAGAAGCGTTGCTTCAAAAGGTTGACCGGTCCATGTCGCGCTTTGCCTACGATGATGCCCTAAAGGAGATATGGGGATATGTGGGTTTGGCGAATAAATACATAGACCTAACCATGCCCTGGAAACTTGGTGAAGAAGGTGATAGAAAACGTCTCAGCAACGTGCTGTATAACCTTTGTGAGTCCCTGAAGTGCATAGCTCTTTTCCTTCGCCCCTTTATGCCCGCTAAGGCCTTAGAAATATGGGAACAGCTGGGCCTAAAGGGCAAATTGTCAATCGATAGTTTTGAAACCGTAAAGATTCCCTATCCGGCAGGCACTGCCGTCTTGAAGAAAGGCGCCCTCTTTCCGAGGATAGACATTAGAAAATGGGCTGCAGAGAAGGCAGAAAGGGACGCTAAAAAGGGGTTGGCTCCCGACCCCGGTGATCATGAAGAGGAGATATCCGTTGACGACTTTAAAAAGGTCGAACTCAGGGTGGCAAAGGTTATATCCGTAGATTCCATTCCCGGAGCCGATAAGCTCTACAAGCTGACGGTGGATCTGGGTTATGAGCAGAGGACGATAGTTTCGGGTATAAAGGAATTCTATAAACCTGATGAACTGGAGGGCAAAAAGATCATAGTGATCTGCAATCTGAAGCCGGCAAAACTGCGAGGCGTGATGAGCAACGGCATGCTTTTGGCCGCAGAATCGCATGACGGTTCCAAACTTGCTCTCCTTACCGTCGATAACGACGAAATACCCCCGGGAAGCCGTGTGCATTAGGGAGTTGAGATGCCCCGTGAGATTGGCCGATACCCATTGTCATATTTATATGTCGCCGTTGAAAGGCCATCTGGACGAGGTCTTGGCGAGGGCCTCAGGCAAGGGTTTGAAGCGTTTGCTCGTACCCGGAGTGGACGAAGCATCGAGCTTCGAGGCCCTTTCTTTGGCGAGGCAGGTCACGGCCGTGAGGACCTTTGCGGCCGTTGGCGTTCATCCCCATGACGTGAAGGATCTGAAAGAGGGCATTCCCGAGGAGCTCCTTTCCTTGGGAGAGAACGAATCGGTGCTGGCTATAGGGGAGACCGGATTGGATTACTATCGCAACCTCTCGCCCCGGAATGTTCAGCGGGAGTTTTTTATAAAGCACATAGAATGGGCCAAGTGCGTGGGCAAACCCCTCATATGTCACGTGAGGGATGCCTACGATGAGGCCCTGGAAATTTTGAAAGCCGAAGGCGCCTCCGAGGTGGGAGGGGTTTTGCACTGTTTTCAGGGGGAGATGGAACATGCAAAAAAAGCTATCGACATGGGCTTTTATATTTCCTTTGCCTGTACCATTACCTACAGAAAAAACGAAAAGTTGAGAAGGATTGCCGCCTCCATTCGGCCGGAGAGCATTCTTTGCGAGACCGATTCTCCGTACCTTTCTCCGGAGGACCTTCGAGGTAAACCGAACGAGCCGGCCAACGTCGGTTACGTTTACGAGACGATTGCAGCCTTGCGAGGCATTGAGGTTGAAGAATTGGCCGAAGTAGTGTTCGATAATTCGACGAGGCTTTTGGGATGGTAGGCCATGGGGAGGGATAAGCTTTTCAGCTATGAGATCATTGCCGAATGTCCCCATACCGGAGCCAGAGCAGGCAAGTTCTATACGACTCATGGAGTGATAGAGATGCCCTGCTTTATGCCCGTGGGGACCCAGGCCACCGTCAAGGCCATGGCACCCTTCGAGCTTGAGGCTTTGGGAGCTCGTATTATTTTGGGGAATGCCTATCATCTGTATCTCCGCCCCGGTGTCGATGTAATAGAAAAGGCGGGAGGTCTTCACGCTTTTATGGGGTGGGACAGGGCAATTTTGACGGACAGCGGGGGCTTTCAGGTGTTCTCCCTGGCGTCGTTGAGAAGGGTAAGCGATGAGGGCGTGGAATTTCAGTCCCATCTGGACGGCAGCAAACATTTCCTAACGCCTGCCCTGGTAATGGCCATAGAGGAAGCTATAGGCAGTGACATAGCCATGTGTTTCGACGAATGTACCACCTATCCCATAACGGAAGAAGACGCTAAGGAAGCGACCCTTCGAACCATAAAATGGGCGGGACTTTGTAAAAAGGCACATTCGAGAAGGGATCAGGCGCTGTTCGGGATTGTGCAGGGTTCTGTCTTTCCATCTTTGCGCGAATACTGTTGTCATGCGCTGGTGGATATGGATTTCCCAGGTTACGCCATAGGGGGCTTGGCCGTTGGGGAACCGAAGGCGCTCATGCATGAAGTTTTAGAGCTCCTGAACAAGCTCTTGCCCAAGACGAAGCCCCGTTATCTTATGGGTGTAGGTCATCCCCTTGATATGGTGGAGGGGATAGCAAGGGGTGTGGATATGTTCGACTGCGTGTTGCCGACGAGAAACGCGAGAAACGGTTCGGTGCTGACCTCGATGGGAAAGTTGAACGTTCGCAGGAAAGAACTTAAAGAGGATTTTTCTCCCCTGGATCCGAATTGCAGTTGTTATGTTTGCAGAAATTTCAGCCGCGCCTACATTCGCCATCTCCATAAAGCGGGCGAAATTTTGGCGTCAAGGCTTTGTACTTGGCATAACCTGCATTTCATGTTAGATCTTGCGTGCAAGGCGAGAAGGGCCATTATAGATGGCACCTTTCCCGACCTTCTGGAGCATTGCCGAGAGGTTTTCGGAGATGAAGCGGATTGAAAAAAGCTGCAATATATAAAATAGATAAATGGAACCCGGAACGTGAAATAATAAAAATTGCCGCGGAAGCGATAGTGAAGGGAAAGTTAGTTGCCTTTCCCACGGAAACTGTTTACGGCCTTGGTGCCAATGCCCTGGACGAAAGTGTCGTGAGAGGCATCTTCTCTGCTAAGGGACGTCCCTGCGACAATCCCTTGATAGTTCATGTAGCAAATGTGGAATCGGCAGAAAAAATTGCCCACACCACCCCGAAAGCTTTGAGGTTGATGGAACGTTTCTGGCCGGGCCCTTTGACGCTGGTCATGAAGGCCAAGGATATTGTTCCCAAAGCTACGAGGGGAGGGCTTGAGACGGTTGCGGTGAGGATGCCCGCCCATCCCGTGGCATTGGCCTTGATAGAGAAATCTGGCGTTCCCATAGCAGCTCCAAGCGCCAACACCAGCGGAAGGCCAAGTCCCACGGATGCAGGGGTCGTCTATGACGATCTCGGTTGCTGTATAGATGTGATCTTGGATGCCGGGCCGACCGACGTGGGCGTGGAATCTACCGTCATAGACGTGACGCAGGAAAAAGTCGTTCTTTTAAGGCCGGGCGGTCTGCCCGTTGAGGCCATAGAGGAGTTTGGCGAAGAAGTCATGTTGCCCGATGAATTGGGAGCAGGCCGGGCAGAGGATGTTAGGCGCAAGTCCCCGGGTACCCGTTACAGGCACTATGCTCCCCGGTGTAGAGTTGTGCTTTGGAGAGAGGGCGATGATTGGCCCGTCGAGGGGGCTGAAGCTGTAGGCTACATGGGCATCAAAAGACCTCCCCTGGATATTTCGGAGAAGGTCATTTTGTTCGATTCTCTTGAACATTACGCTCGAGGACTTTTTATGGCTATGCGATACCTCGAAAAAAATGGCGTAAAGGTGATAGTGGCCGATTATCCTGCCAAAGAGGGGTTGGGTTTGGCCATCAGAGATCGGCTTTATAGAGCTTCGTCGGCTGAATTTGACGAAAACCCGCATGACGTAGTAAAATAAATCGCCATGCGAAGCAGGGGCAGGTGGCGGAAAGGTAGACGCGCTGGCCTCAGGAGCCAGTGGGCTTAGCGCCTGTGGGGGTTCAAATCCCCCCCTGCCCACCATTCTTAAAACTACATAATTATGTTCATCCCTTCAGGAGTGAGATGTATCCATAATCACACCAAGTTATGGAAAAGAGATATTCCTATGGTATTGACAGAGCGTTCGCCATTTGTTATCATGTTCGCTCGCATTATAAACAATGGTTCCCATTTTAACCCACCAAAAACATAGATAGGGAGGTCGTTGCTCCCATGTCAAATTTCGTGAATATGGGGAGAAAACGCGAGAGGTTGTCTTTTGGTCCTTCAAAAGAATTAGTCGCCCTGCCTTATTTAGTCGAGCTGCAACACCAATCTTACAAATGGTTTTTGCAACCCGATGTCCCTCCTGACTACAGAAAGTCTCAGGGGCTTCAGGAGCTGCTCGAAGAGATCTTTCCGATAGAAAGTTACGACGGTTCCTTTGTCATCGAGTTTGTTCGATATTACATCGATCCTCCCACCTTGACGGAAGAAGAGGCAAGACAAAAGGATTTGACCTGGTCCATGCCTCTTCGCGCTACAGTTCAGATGATCAATCGCGGCACCGGGGAGATCAAGGAGGAAGAGATTTTCCTCGGAGATTTTCCCGTAATGACGGACAGAGGAAGCTTTATCGTCAACGGCACGGAAAGGGTTGTCGTAAACCAGCTGGCTCGTTCGGCGGGAGTTTATTTCAGCATTGAGACGGGGGCTCCCGGTCAAGAGGTTTACAAGGCCAAGATTATACCTGACAGAGGCGCCTGGCTCGAATTCGACCTCACCCCGGGCGACGTCTTGTCCGTTAACATCGACAATAGGCGCAAGGTTCCCGCAACAGCGCTTCTAAAGGCCTTTGGCATCAGGGACAATACGGAGTTGCTAAGGACCTTCGGAGGTGTCGAGGAAGAGGTCGATATCGTAGAGGAAGAAGTTAGAGGGCGCTTGATCGCCGAAGACATAATAGACAGCGCTGGCCACGTGATAATACCCAAAAACGACCGTCTCACCAAAGAGCACGTCGAAGTTTTATGGAACAGCGGTAGGACGAAGGTAAGATTGTGGAATGTGGACCCTGTATTCGCAGCTACCCTGGAACGCGACGGCACCGATACGCCCGAGGAGGCGATGCTCGAGATTTTTAGGCGCATGCGTCCTAACGAGCCTCTGAGGGTGGAAAACGCCAAAGATTACGTCTATTCCCTTTTCTTCGATACCAGACGATACAACTTGGGCCGAGTGGGAAGGTATAAATTGAACAGAAGGCTTGGTCTCAATATATCCGAGGAGGTTCGTCTGCTCACTATAGATGATTTGGTGACCATCGTTAAGGGCATACTCAACTTGAGAGACGGATTGGAGCGGGAGGACGATATAGATCATCTCGCCAACAGGCGTGTCCGTTCGGTAGGGGAGCTCCTTCAGAATCAAATTCGCATAGGATTGCTGAGGATGGAACGCATCGCAAAGGACAGGATGACCACCATACCCGATCTTTCTACCGCAACGGCTCACGATCTCATAAACATTCGCCCCATCTCGGCTGCAATAAGGGAATTTTTCGGTTCCAGCCAGTTATCTCAATTTATGGATCAGACTAACCCCCTGGCTGACGTAACACATAGGCGTAGGTTGTCCGCCATGGGGCCCGGAGGTTTGACCAGAGAAAGAGCGGGGTTTGAGGCGAGGGACGTACACCCGTCTCACTATGGGAGGATATGCCCTATCGAGACTCCGGAAGGTCCAAACATAGGTTTGGTTACCTCCTTGGCCAATTACGCCAGGGTCAACGAATACGGCTTCCTGATGTCGCCAAAGCGTGTCGTCAGGGACAGGTATGTCACCGACGAAGTTGTGTATCTTCCCGCCGACGAAGAGGACGAAGCCTTTGTCGCAAGAGCAAACATACCCTTGGATGAAGAGGGAAGGATATACGAAGAAGAAGTCCACGTCAGGCATCGCGGATCCATAGTCATAGTTCCTCCCGAACAGGTAAATTACGTCGACGTAACGCCAAAACAGATCGTGTCCGTTTCAGCAGCCCTGATACCCTTCCTTGAACACGACGACGCCAATAGGGCTTTGATGGGTTCTAACATGCAAAGACAAGCTGTTCCTCTCGTGCAGAGCGAATCTCCCCTTGTGGGCACGGGCATGGAGGAAAAGGTCGCAAGGGACTCGGGAGCCTGTATATTGGCCAAAAGGCCCGGGACGGTTACCTATGTCGATGCCAACAAAATTCAGGTTACTACCGAGGATGGCTTGGTGGATACCTATACTTTGATAAAGTTCAGAAGGTCTAACCAGGGAACGGTAATACACCAGCGTCCTATCGTCAGAAAGGGAGATTTTGTCAATGAGGGAGATTTTCTGGCAGACGGTCAGGCGGTGGATCATGGCGAATTGGCGTTGGGCAGGAACGTCTTGGTTGCCTTTATGGGGTGGGAGGGCTATAACTTCGAAGATGCCATCCTTCTTAGTGAAAGGCTTGTTAAAGAGGACGTATATACGTCGATCCATATAGAGGAATACGAAATAGATGCCAGGGATACGAAGCTGGGTCCCGAGGAGATAACCAGAGATATCCCCAACGTGGGAGAAGACCAGCTGAAAAATTTGGACGAAAGAGGCATTGTTCGCATAGGAGCTGAGGTGAGGGCCGGGGATATCCTGGTAGGCAAGGTCTCGCCCAAGGGCGAAACGGATCAGACACCTGAGGAAAAGTTGCTCAGGGTCATTTTCGGGGAAAAGGCCCGCGAGGTAAGGGATACTTCTCTGAGGGTGCCTCACGGCGAAGGTGGCAAGGTCGTAGCCGTTAAGCGGCTTTCCCGGGATGAATACAGCGATGATCTTCCTCCCGGAGTCAACGAAGTGGTCAAGGTATTTTTGGCCCAAATCAGAAAAATTACCGTGGGAGATAAGATGGCAGGACGCCACGGTAAC
>DGDP01000116.1 GCA_002385485.1 Acetomicrobium sp. UBA3949
GGGAATATTCCCCTCTTTATTTTAGATCATAAAAATGCCCGAAGGGTTATGCAATTGCTCTTATGACGTTGTATCTTCTATCGTCGCTGGCGACAAATCCGTCGACAGGGGTTTGCAGGTTGTGGAAATCCTTGAACTCGATAAAAGCCTTCTGCAGCAATGAAGCAATATCATTGGGCATGTTCGGATTGACGGCTATTGCGTCTTTTGGTATGTCCTCTGTTTCGCCGATGATTTCCAGTGCGCTTACGTTTAATCCCTTTGCCTTTGCCAAATCAATGGCTTCGTTGTATGTGGCCCCTGCGTCTATTTCGCCGTTTAAGACCGCTTTTATTACGTTGTCATGTGTTCCCATGAAAGAAACCTTGCTAAAAATTCTATCGGGGTCCAGGCCATTCGATTTTAGTATGTGTCTTGCATATAAATACCCTGAGGCGCTTTTGGGATCGACGTAGCCAAAGTGCTTACCCTTTAGGTCGGATAGGGAGCGTATATTGTTAGTCTTTTTTGTAATTATGTAGCCTTTATAGGAAAATTTTCCGTTTACCTTCGGAGTAGCTATCGGTTTAACTCCTATTTTCTCGCGTGCTGCTACATAGGCGAAGGGAGAAAACCATCCCACATCGATTAAGTTTTTTGCCATCGCTTCTGTTAGGGCGTCGTAGTCCTTAACTATGATAGTTCTTGCTTTGTAGCCTATATTTCGACATATCCTCTCAAGTATCGGGACGTACATTTGCTTTATATTATCGGGCGACGTGAAGGGATTCACTCCGAATATGATCTCTTTGTCCGTTTTCAGTACAGCTATTATTGTTTGTAACTTTAAAGCAGTATCGCAAAGTCTATCACTAAACTTTGCCATTTGCTCATTCTTGGCCTTTTGAATGTCGATCTCCTTGGAAAGATTGACGACAGTGTTGTAGGTTTCTTCAACAGATTTGGCTATAGAGTTGGAAGCGCTCTCTATCTCAGTTACCGTAGCCATTTGTGTAGATGACATTTTAGTGAGCTCGGTCAAGGCTTCCCTTATCTTGCTGATGGCATCCTCTATTTTTACAATTATTTCTCTGGAGGCCTCGGACGCCTTTTCAACGTCTTTGAGCTTGTCGATGCAGGACTTCATGGCTGTATTTGAGCTCAAAACGCAGTCATTTATTTCATTGATAATGGGCGCAATTTCGGCCACGGAGTTTTTGGTCTCGTCGGCAAGTTTCTTGATCTCTAACGATACGACGGAAAAACCTTTTCCGGCTTCCCCTGCTCTTGCAGACTCTATGGAAGCATTTAGCGCCAGCAAGTTAGTCTGCTTTGCTATGGAATTTATGTATTCTATAATTTTATTTATCTTTCGCGATGAATCTTGAAGTCGTAGATTGTCTTCAGAGGCCTTTTGAATAACTTTTATCAGTTCGTTTAAGAGGGGTACTAAATTGGTGAGCGTCTTTTTGTCTTGTTCTAACATATCGGCAGCTTGTATCGAGTTGTTTTCTATATTTAATATGTTATCGCGCATTTTGGCCGATATGCCGGACAATTCGTTAATGCTGGCCGTTATTTCCTCGGTGCTTGCTGCATTTTGATGGCTGTTTTCCTCTATTAGAGTGAAGATCTTAGAGATTTGATTGAAGGTTTTCATGATGTCTTTGGAAAGCCAGGAGATTTGCTGTGTATCAAATCCCATCGTTTCGGCGACGAGAAAAAGGTTATCATGAACTTTTTCGTCAAAATCAAGCTTTTGAGGGCCTTGAATTGGAGCGGGCAGTCCGGAAATTACAGACAATGTCGGTTTAGCGGGCGCTACGGATTCGACTTCTCCCTTCAAGTGTTTCTTCAATAACATCAAGAAGATGAGCGAGCTTATTGCTACTGTTCCGATAGAGGTTATAAGTTTGGTGACCGGAAGGAAAAATAACGCTGCCTGTAGCAAGGCTATGCCCAAAAGGCTTTCTAACCATATTTTCCTAACGACCATATCGTTCACCTCGATTACTTAACGTTCCTGTTGCCGAAATTCACTTAATTTTACGAAGGAAGAATTTTCTTTAATTATAACTTGACATGTTCATAAATTTCAAATAACAGGCTTTCCTGGTAAAGAAGTAATAAAGGATTGGCATGCAAGCTGAACATGCATTTATCCGATCTTCGAGGAGGGCGGTTAAAACCTCTTTTGGGCAGTGTTACAACAGGATACTAGCGATCCGCATGCGTTTATGGGCCGCTCGGCGTATAATCGGCATGCCAAAATTCCAGAAGGGCGTTTGCTGTAAGTGACACGCCACATTTTACGATTTTGGTATGGTCACTGTTTTGCCCACGTGAAGAGGGGTAAAATCGCCGTCGAAATAGTTTTTGAAAGCTACCATCGCATCAAACCCCGTGCAATGTCCTGCCGCTATCCAGCTGGGTTTTAAGGAAGCAAGCCGCGATACGGTTTTTTCGATGCATTCGGGGTCGACGTCTTTTAGGTGAAAACCTCCTAATATGCCTTCAATCGGGATGCCCGGGAAGATGTCCTTGGCTCGAAGGGCGATGTTTACTATGCCGGAATGGGAACAGCCCGTCACGATGACGATGCCCTGTCCTTCGACGTTTACTGCAAGAGCGGTGTCATCGAAAAGCATGTCTTTCTTTATATGGCCTTCTTCGATGGTAATTGCGTTAATGCTGGGCTCTTCGAAATCCGTTTTTCTGGGGATTTCTCCTAAAGCGATGACGCCCTCGCGCAATTGGACAGGATCTTTCGATAGCAGTACCTTTCCTCCCGCAGATTCGATTTCCAAAGGCCCGTTTCCTTGCGGGACTCCAATATAGCTGATGACGGGTTTGCAAGCAAAGTGAGGCCGAAAAAGCGTAGGATGCGCTATGACTGGCAGGTCTTTTTTCTTC
>DGDP01000143.1 GCA_002385485.1 Acetomicrobium sp. UBA3949
TGTAAGGTTTTCCCTCCCTTCGCTTTGTTTGGTATAGTATATTATAGTTAGTTTATATTCTATTTCTCTGTGTTATTCAAGCTCGAAGTTTGCCTTTGCATAATTCAAATAGGTGCTTGCGCAGCGCTCCTGCCGCCCGCAAACTACAGGACGCGGCCTCAGACCCGACAGAAGGCCTTAAAAGAAGGAAAGACGAAGGACGCATCGTCTCAACTGAAGATGGCGCCTCAAAAAGGCTCCTGGAGCTGATATACAGAGGTATGTTTACGTGGCTGCGCGGGTTACGCGTTCATGTCCCGCATGTCTGGGCCATACCGATCTTGCAATGACCAAACGTTACGTAGCCTACACGCTAGGCGGCATAAAAGAACAACATGCCCATGCCTCGCCTGTCAACAAGCTCGTGTCGGCGAGGAAGAGGGTAAGGAGGACAAAACAACCTTAAAACATGGGCAACAGATCGCATCGTTGCTTGTATGTTTTTCCATTGCGTAAACCGTGTTTCTTATATGAGGGTGTCCTGCTAATTTAAAGCCGAATATTGTTATAACGCAGCAAATAGGAGTTCAAAAATCGTTGTTAACTAGATATAATTTATTACAACATATGTCTGACTTTTGCGAATATTAGATATGCCATGATAAAGCTTAACGGCATTATGGTTTATATGTGGTGTGTCTTTTTGTCCTAATAGATATATTTCAAAAAAATGGAGTTGGTGTAAGTGGCAAAAAAGCGGGTCAATAATAATCAACGGGCCAATAATAATCAAGAAGAGCCTTTGGAAAAGCAGCTTTGGAAGGCTGCCGACAAGCTTCGCAAGAACATTGACGCTGCGGAATACAAACACGTAATTTTAGGCCTTATATTTTTACGGTACATATCAGAGGCCTTCGAAGAGTTGTACATGAAACTTAAATCAGGCGAAGGAGAATACGAAGGAGCCGATCCGGAAGACAGAGATGAATATAAGGCAGAAAACGTCTTTTTCGTCCCAGCGGAAGCTAGATGGTCCTACCTGCAATCAATGGCAAAACAGCCAGAGATAGGCAAAATTGTAGATAATGCAATGGATGCGATCGAGAAGGGAAACCCATCACTTAAAGGAGTCTTGCCCAAGGTATATGCCCGTGGCAACCTAGATCCAACAAGCCTTGGCGAACTAATAGACCTGTTTAGCAATATTTCCCTTAAGGAAGCTAAATCGAGGACCGGCGACATTTTAGGCCATGTGTTTGAATATTTTTTAGGAGAGTTTGCCCTTGCCGAAGGGAAAAAGGGAGGGCAGTTCTATACGCCGCGAAGCGTCGTTGAGCTTTTGGTTGAAATGCTTGAGCCATACAATGGCAGGGTGTTTGACCCATGCTGCGGCTCAGGCGGAATGTTCGTCCACTCCGAAAAGTTCGTAACCGAACATCAAGGACGAATGAACGACATATCCATATACGGGCAGGAAAGCAACCTTACCACGTGGCGACTTTGCAAGATGAACCTGGCTATAAGGGGCATCGACAGTTCTCAAGTGCTGTGGAATAACGAGGGTTCGTTCTTAAATGACGCTCACAAAGACCTAAAGGCTGACTACATCATCGCTAATCCGCCCTTTAATGATAGCGATTGGGGTGGGGAGCAACTTCGTAACGACGCTCGATGGAAATACGGCGTGCCGCCCGTTGGAAATGCGAATTACGCCTGGATTCAACACTTCATCTATCACCTTGCGCCAACCGGCATGGCTGGGTTTGTCATGGCCAAGGGGTCGCTTACGTCGAAAAGTTCGGGTGAGGGTGAGATCAGAAGGGCGATCATAGAGGATCGCCTCGTTGACTGCATAGTAAACTTACCCCCAAAGCTTTTCTTGAACACGCAGATTCCGGCCTGCCTTTGGTTTTTGAGCAGAAATAAGGCCAACGGAAAATACAGAAGCAGAACCGATGAAATACTTTTTATTGACGCAAGAAATATGGGATATCTCATCAATCGCAGGACGCGCGCACTGTCGCGAGAGGACATAGAAAAGATTGCCAATACCTACCACAACTGGCGCAACCCTGACGGTCATTACGAGGACGTGAAAGGCTTTTGCAAATCCGCAACGATAGAAGAAGTGAGGCAGCTTGATTATGTGCTCACGCCTGGTCGTTACGTAGGTTTGCCTGAAGAGGAAGACGACTTTGACTTTAAGGAGCGATTTACAAAACTTAAAGCCGAGTGGGAAGAGCAGCTTAAAGAAGAAGCAAGGCTTAACGCACTCATCGCCGAAAACCTGAAGAAGGTGATGGTGGATGAGTGAGTGGAAGGAATATAAATTAGGAGAAATTGCTGATCTTGTAAAAGATAAATACTTACCTAAAGAAGGAGATACATTAAATTATGTTGGGTTAGAACATATACAAGAGCAAGCTCTTCGATTGAATAGCATTGGATGTTCTGATGATGTAATAAGCGCTAAATTTAAGTTTAAAAAAGGTGATATTCTTTTTGGGAAGCTAAGGCCATATTTTAGAAAAGTTATAAGACCAAACTTTGATGGGGTATGTTCAACTGATATATGGGTGGTACGTGCTAAGCGAGGAATTAATCAAGAATATTTATTTTATCTATTCGCAAGCAAAGGGTTTGTTGACCTATGTAGTTATGGTGAAGCAGGGACAAGAATGCCTAGAGCTGATTGGAATTTTATGAGCCAAACGGTTTGGAATATTCCTGTTGATCAATCTGAGCAGCGCGCCATTGCCTCTGTCCTTTCCAGCCTCGACGACAAAATAGATTTACTCCACCGAGAAAACAAGACGCTTGAAGCTATGGCAGAGACGCTCTTTCGGCAGTGGTTTATTGAGGAGGCTAAGGATGAGTGGGAGGAAAAATCATTAGACAATATAGCCAACTATTTAAATGGGTTAACATGTCAGAAATATCCGCCTAAAAATGAAGTCGACAAGTTGCCAGTTCTAAAAATTAAGGAACTAAGAAATGGTTTTTCAGATGACTCAGATTGGGCTACTTCTGATGTGCCACCAGAATATATTGTTGAAAATGGAGATGTGATCTTTTCTTGGTCTGGCAGTTTGCTTGTTAAAATTTGGGATGGCAGAAAATGTGTTTTGAATCAGCATTTATTTAAGGTAACCTCAGAAAACTATCCCAAGTGGTTTTACTATTTCTGGACAAAATATCACTTGAGAAAGTTTATTGCAATTGCCGAAAGCAAAGCAACAACAATGGGTCATATAAAAAGAACAGATCTAACAACATCAGTAGTTCTTATTCCTTCTAAAGTAGAGCTAGAGACAATGGATAAGAAAATATCGCCCATTATTGATAGAGTCATTGTTAATAATCGGCAAATCCGCACCCTCGAAAAGCTCCGCGACACATTGCTTCCTAAACTGATGAGCGGCGAAGTAAGGGTGAAATATGAGGAAGAGGAGATGGCGTCATGTCGCGCATAACAGAATCCGCCATCGAGGACTTTGTCATAGAGTTGCTGATATCTCAAGGCTATCAGTACATCGGCGGTCCGGACATCGCTCCTGATGGTAGTAAACCGGAAAGAACAACCTTTGGAGATGTAATTTTATTTGGCCGACTGCGAAAGGCCATCGAGCGGATAAACCCTCATATACCAACAGAGGCAAGGGAAGATGCTATCAGGCAAATCCAACGGTTCCACGCACCCAACCTCATCGATAACAATGAAACCTTTCACAAGATGCTCACGGAAGGGGTAAATGTCAGCTACAACAGGGACGGTATCGAAAGAGGCGACCTGGTGTGGCTGATAGACTTTAACAACCCGGAAAATAACGACTTTCTTGTCGTTAATCAGTTTACAGTTATTGAAAACAACATCAACAAGCGACCTGATGTCATCATCTTCGTTAACGGTCTGCCCTTGGTCGTAATCGAGCTTAAAAACCCAGCTGACGAGCAAGCGACGCTAAAGTCTGCTTTTGACCAAATTCAAACCTACAAACAGATGATACCGAGCCTATTTA
>DGDP01000017.1 GCA_002385485.1 Acetomicrobium sp. UBA3949
TTCTATCAAATTCATGTACTGTTCTATGTATTCAGGCAACTCAATATTCACAAATTCCCCAATAACGATCTTGCCCTGCAGCTCTTCAGGTGTCATATTGGAGGCTTTATTGTTCATCACGCTATTGTCCTTGAAGAAATTGATGTTATCTATCGGTCTTGGCCTCTTATTTTTCCTGCCAAATTGCGTATGACAATGAGTCACTACTTCCACCACCGCAAAACCCTTTTTCGAAACGGCGTTTCTCACATACTTCTCGATCAGCAGCGGGTGCGCAACTGTGGCTCTTGCCACGTAAGAAGCTCCCGCTCCTGCAGCAAGTTTACAAATATCGAAGGGAACGTCCAAGACTCCATAGGGAGCGGTAGTCGCGTATGCGCCGACCGGCGTCGTCGGAGAAGCCTGCCCCCCGGTCATCCCGTAAATGTTGTTGTTCATTACGATGGCGGTTATATCTATATTGCGCCTACAGGCATGTATAAAATGATTTCCGCCTATAGCAGTGCAATCTCCATCGCCCATTACATCGATAACTGTAAGCTCGGGATTGGCTAACTTGACACCCGTAGCAAATGCCAAAGACCTGCCGTGCGTGGTATGCAAAGTGCAGGCATCTATGTACCCCGGCATTCTGCTCGAACAACCAATGCCCGAAGCGATTACGGTTTCTTCTCTCTTTTTCCCCAAGTCGACAAGGGCTCTCAATAAGGCATGCATTATTATCCCGTGGCCGCAGCCTGGACACCATATGTGAGGGAAAAAGCGCGTGCGCAACCAATTTAAAACTTCCTGGCTAGGCATTATTACGCTACCTCCTTGATAAAATCGAATATCTCGGAGGGCCTGAAAAGCTCTCCGTTGACCAAGCCCTTTCCGAAGACCCTGGCCTTACCCCCCACAACCCTTTCCACTTCGAGAATCATCTGACCACAGTTAAGTTCGGGCACTAACACGGATTTTACGCCGCCCAGCAGCCCGCGAAGTTCGTCATCGGGAAAGGGCCAAAGAGTTATTGGCCTGAAAAAGCCAACTCTCATTCCCTTGCTCCTTGCCTCCCGCACAGCGCTCAAGGCCGTTCGGGAAACAGAGCCGTAAGCAACTACTAATATTTCAGCATCTTCAACTTCATATGTATCATATTTAACTATTTCGCCTTTGAAACGCCTCACCTTACGCATCAACCGCAGAACCTTCTCCTCAGCTATATCGGGGTCGTTGGTTGGGAAACCCCATTGATTGTGCGTCAAGCCCGTCACATGCCATCGGTAACCATCCCCAAAGGATGCCATGGGGGGGATGTCGTCTTCCGGATCTGGCTTATAGGGAACAAATTTTTCGGGATCTTCTTTGGGCCTTTTGCGATCTACTATATGGTAAGACCCTTTTTCGGGAATCACTATCTTTTCCCTCATATGGCCCACAACTTCGTCGCTCAACAAAATTACAGGCTGTCTAAACCGTTCTGATAAATTAAAAGCCTCAATGGTCAATTCGTAACACTCTTGTACGGATGCAGGAGCCAATGCAACTGTCTCGTGATCCCCATGGGTTCCCCAACGAGCCTGCATGACATCTTGTTGTGAGACCTTCGTCGGCAACCCCGTTGATGGGCCTCCCCTCATAACATTAATGACGACGACAGGGACTTCGGTCATGTAGGCAAAGCCAATGTTTTCCTGTTTCAGGGAAAATCCCGGGCCTGATGTGGCAGTCATAGCTTTAAGCCCGGCAATAGATGCTCCAATAACAGAAGCAATGCTTGCAATCTCGTCTTCCATCTGAATGAACTTTCCACCAACCTTGGGCAATTCGGCAGCCATTATCTCGGCGATTTCCGAAGAAGGAGTAATCGGATATCCGCCGAAAAACCGACAACCTGCAGCTATTGCCCCCATTGCAACAGCCGTATTGCCCTGCCAAAATTCAACTTTAGGCATATGGCTTCGCCTCCTTAACCGTAATAGCGAAATCAGGGCAGATATTTTCGCACTGATGACATCCAATACAATCGTCAATCCTTACCGGCTCCGATTTCACTCTCTCGTTAAATTCCAACACCTTCTTAGGGCATATTGCCACGCATAGCCCGCAACCCTTGCACCAATTTTCATTTACGTCCACTACAAATTTTGCCAAGGGAGACACCACCCTCCGTGGAATGAGTCTTATTGTGATTTTATAATTCCAAATTTAATTATGACTATAAAAGAATTATCACGCAAATATAGACATGATCTTACTATTACAAAAATTCTGACAAATTGCCTATAATACACCAATGTGATTTTAGTCACATGTATTATGCTATAACAGTCTGTATCCTATATAAAGTAAATCTTGACTTAGTATGGTCTTCTTAAATACAAAGCTTCAATCTGCATTGGTGATCTGGCGCAGCTTCTCATCTTAAAACCGAGCTTGGCTACATTGCCGCCTCTTACGCAGTCTGCCAGGAAATGAATTCCTGAAGGTTTTTCTTGAAAACGTGCCACGTCATCGCCAATCACAAATACCGTTTTCCCTTTCTCTAAAGACATATCTTTTACCTTTGCAATGATATCCCGCTCGTCCAAGACATCAGGGGCAGCTATTTCTTTTAAATCCTCTCCGTCACTTTCAAAAATGCAAGAGTAATATTGAGTCCCCCTCGCCCAAATTACGGGCACTGTGATCACATTTTTAGCTTCAATAAAATCGCCGGCCAGAACCTTTAGCGAAGAAAGCGGAATTACGGGCACTTCCAACGCGTAGGCTAAGGTCTGTCTCTTATACACATCT
>DGDP01000027.1 GCA_002385485.1 Acetomicrobium sp. UBA3949
CCTGAAAGGGCTTCGTAAACCGTATCCATGCCAAGACCGAGATATCTGGTACCCAGCGTCAAAGCCATAGCCAACAGCAAAAATCCGCCAAAAAGGGGCTTTTTCCACCAAGACATATCGAGCCTTTTGAACCTGCTTTCCGTATAATTAAGCATTTCGATGTGCATAATTGAAACAAATCCGAAAAAAATGCCTGCCATTACCGATAATAATATGACCTTCCATTCTAACGAGATCGGGATAATTCTACCGGCTAAACCTGGAATGCCAAAACTGGTTGCAACGATTCTGGCTATAATACCACTTATGAAAGAAGGCAACAATACATCGTAAAGCATCTGTCCTATGTACAGCACCTCCACCCCGAATACCGCACCGGAGATCGGGGTTCCGAAGACCGCCGAAAAACCGGCAGATATACCACAAACTACCAATTTTTTTCTGTCCTCTACGTCCAGGCGAAGAAGACCTGCCAGCCAGGACATCAAGCCTCCGCCTATTTGAGCGCAGGGACCCTCTTTGCCTGCGGAGCCCCCCGAAGCCAGAGTCGTTATAGTGGCTGCAAGCTTAACGGGAACTACCTTTAAAGGAATATATCCTTCCTTGCAATGGACGGCTTCGATGACCTTTTCCGTTCCGTGCCCGTGAGCCTCTGGGGCAAAGGTCTTTATCAAAAAGGCGCTTGCAAGAAGCCCCAAAGGCAGCAGCAAAATACGCCAAAAAGGCAGTCCGCCCACGAAGGAAACAGAACCTTCTAGGAGAAGCAAAAAGACAGAAGCCGCCCCTCCTACAATTAAACCCGCCAACAGGGAAAGGATACCCCACTTGGCCGCGGAATATAGAAGTACAAATACCTCTTCGACCCTCTTATCATCGCCATTTTTCACTTGACATCACCCGGAAACAATTATAGCATTTTAGACGTTCTGTTATTTTATATCGTAAAAGTAATAAAGGGGAGTGAAAAGCTGTGGACAGGAAAAGAATTGCTTTGGTCGCTCACGACAGCATGAAGGGCGACATCATCGAGTGGGCGCTTTATAATAAAGGCACCCTAACGAAACACGACCTCTACTCTACGGGAACCACTGGTTTCTTGCTGGAAAGAGAGCTTGGAGTTCCGGTTTTTAAATTCAAATCGGGCCCCCTGGGTGGAGACCAACAGTTGGGAGCTCGAATTGCCGATGGCTTGATCGATATATTGATCTTTTTTTGGGACCCCCTTAACGTTCAACCCCACGATCCTGACGTAAGGGCACTGCTGAGGATATCGGTCGTCTACAACATACCTACTGCCTGCGACAGATCTACGGCAGATTATCTGATTTCCTCGCCACTACTTAAGGAAACCTACAAGCCGATCCGAAAGTTTAGCCCAGAGGAATACCAGCAGAGCAGGAACCTTAAATTCCTGGAACAGATAAAATCCTACGAGGACAAGGAGGAACAAGTGTGAGTGGTTTGTGGGAAATCTCTCCTATAGGAAAAGTTTTATCCCCCATAAAGGAGCCCGTCAAACCGGATTTATTTCAAAACGTCAGATGCTCCGTGGAAATATATCCCGAGTTCAAAGAAGGATTGTTAGGTTTAGAAGAAGAAAAAGAAGTCCTTGTGATGTTTTTGTTTCACCTCAACATTGAAATATCTCCCCTTCTGGTGCATCCGAGAGGAGATATTTCGAGGCCTTTGCGAGGAGTATTTGCAACCTGCTCTCCGACGAGGCCAAATTCGATAGGAACAAACAGGTGCCGCCTGATAGCTTTGAGGAATTCCTATATAGATCTTATCGGTTTGGAGGCGATAGACGGCACCCCCGTTATCGACATTAAACCCTTTTCATGCCTGGATCCCCGATATGATGCGGAGGTCAAAGATCTAATTTAGTAGACCTAGCGATGAATGGGCAGCCGAAAGCCTCGCTACGGGAATACGCATTGCCGAACAGCTGACGTAATCAAGCCCTACGCAGTCGCAAAAGGCAATGCTTGACGGATCCCCGCCGTGTTCTCCGCATATACCGAGCTCTAGGTCCTTTTTCGCGCTCCTCCCCTTTTCGACTGCCATCTTCATTAAGGCTCCCACGCCTTTGCGGTCCAAGGTGCGGAAAGGGTCTTCCGTATATATCCCCAGACGCACGTAGGCTGCCAAAAATTTGCCCTCCGCATCATCCCGGGATACGCCTAAAGTTGTCTGAGTGAGATCGTTAGTACCGAAGCTGAAGAAATCGGCATATTCCGCTATCTCATCGGCAACTATAGCTGCCCTTGGCAACTCGATCATCGTGCCTATTTTGCATCTCCAATTCTCTCCGTAAGATTCGGCAATTTCGGCAACTGCCCTTTGTATGTTCGTCCGAAGCATGCACATCTCCTGCCCGGTCGCGACCAGCGGAACCATGATTTTGACCTTGACGTCAACGCCTCTTTTAATCAGCTCGCAGGCCGCCTGAGCAATGGCCTTCGCCTGAGCTTCGTATATTTCGGGGTAGAGCACGCCGATACGGCAACCCCTGAAGCCCAACATAGGGTTGCCCTCTTGAAGCCCTTCAATCCTCTTCAAAAGAATCTCTAGTCTCTGCGCTTCTGGAGATTCTCCCCTGCCCTCGGACCGAAGCTGGGCTAACTTCTTGGCTACATCCTTCCCCTTCGGCAAAAACTCGTTTAGAGGGGGGTCCAACAATCTCACAATAACGGGAAGGCCTTGCATGACCTCAAAAATTTCCACGAAATCGTCCTTCTGCAATCTGGCGAGCTTTTCCAATGCATCCATTCTGTCTTCGACCTTTTCCGCCACAATAACCTGCTGCATTATGGAAAGGCGATCGCTTTCTCTAAACATATGTTCCGTCCTGCACAGCCCGACTCCTTTTGCGCCAAGCTTTCGAGCCTGTCGCGCTTCTTCAGGGGTATCACAGTTTGCCCACACCTGAAGCCTGGCGAACATGTCGGCCATATCCAGGAAGTGGTGAAGATATTCTTCGTGCATGGAGGGCTCGATTAAGGGAGCCTCTCCCGGGTACACCTTTCCGCTGGTTCCGTCGATCGTTATTACATCATCTTTTTTAACGGTAAACTCACCTACGGTAAATCTCTCGCCGATAAGGTCGATGTTTACCGCCTCACATCCTACAACACAGGGAATTCCCAATGAACGGGCAACTAAAGCGGCGTGGCTAGTCTGCCCTCCCCTGCTCGTAAGCAACCCGGCTGCCCTGGAAAGACCGTGTATATCCTCAGGCGTCGTTTCAGGCCGTACGAGTATTACAGGTTCTCCGCTTTTGCCGCGCTCTTCGGCCTCGTCCACATCGAAAACCACCTTTCCCGTAGCGGCGCCGGGAGATGCGGCTATACCTTCTGCTATGGAAGACAAATCTGCCGAAGGATCGACTTGTCGATGGAGCAGCTGTTCGATCTCTTTTGGCGTTACCCTGGTCACCGCTGTGCGGGCATCGATTATGCCCTCCTTGACCATGTCCGATGCTATCCTTACTGCCGCCTTAGCCGTGCGCTTCCCGTTTCGAGTTTGGAGTATATATAGCTTGCCCCTCTCTACCGTAAACTCTATGTCCTGCATGTCTTTGAAATGTCTTTCAAGGGTTTCGGCGACAATTTTAAGTTCTTCGTAAATATGTGGACTGACCTCCTTTAATGCTCCTATAGGTTGGGGAGTTCTGATTCCTGCCACGACATCTTCGCCCTGAGCGTTAATCAAAAACTCGCCGAAAAGCTCCTTATCGCCCGTAGAGGGGTTACGGGAAAATAACACGCCCGTGCCACAGTCGCTCCCCAAGTTTCCAAAGACCATTTCCATTACTGTGACAGCCGTTCCCAAATCATCTGGTATATTGGCAATTTTCCTGTAGGTTACCGCTCTTTTGTTGTTCCAACTCCTAAATACGGCCTCGATGGCCATTTTCAACTGGGCCCAAGGATCTTGAGGAAAGGGTTCTCCGCTTTCCGATTTCACTATTTCCTTGAAACGGCTGATTATTTTCGCCAAATTTTCTTCAGGTATCTGATGATCAAATTTGATGTTAAGTTGTTTTTTATGTTCGCTTAAAACCTTCTCGAAATGATCAAGGTCGATACCTAATACCACGTTAGCGAACATCTGTATAAACCTTCGGTAACAATCGTGGGCAAAACGCGGATCCCTGGTGTTTTCGGCAAGAGCTAGAACCGTACGGTCGTTAAGCCCAAGGTTTAATATGGTATCCATCATGCCCGGCATGGATATGGGAGCTCCCGAGCGAACCGACACCAAAAGCGGGTTTTCTTCTCCCCCAAAGGTCTTTCCGCTGACATGCTCAAGATAATGCATATGCTCTACGATTTTAGGCCATAGCTGATCAAGCAATCCGAGGCCTTCTTTCATATAGGCACGGCAAGCCTCGGTCGATATGATGAACCCGTTTGGGACGGGCAAACCTAGCGATTTCATCTCGGCCAAATTAGCCCCCTTGCCGCCCAGAAGGTTCACCATTCCGGCGTTACCCTCGTCAAAGCGATATACATACTTCACTCCTGTCTTGACAACACTCATCATTCTTACCTCCTTGCAGATTTGCTATCTGCATATCGCGTTGACGATTTATCTCTAAACTCTCTCATCGTCTCACTTACATTTTGTTCTAGTATACCACTATGTGCAAATTCAGTGTAGGGCTTATATCGAAACTTTAGTTTACTCGACTCCCTCTTCGTCGACTCGTTGTGTAAATAAAACATTTGGGCTAAAATATTGATGTAAAAGTGTGAAAACTTTACCTTTTAGGAGGGGATGAGAAATGGCACAGAAAACGAGGAAGCTGGTCGAAGAACATGCAGACAAACTGATAGAGCTGTTGAACAAGGCTTATGCCGATGAACTTGTAGCCTATTTTTATTACAAAACTGCCGCCCTTTTAGTTAAGGGAATTCACGCCAAAACTGTGGCTGATCAGCTCGAAGAGATTGCCAAGGAAGAAATGGAACACTCGGAAGAGCTGGCAGAACGCATAATACAGCTGGGCGGAGAACCCATTGACGACTGGGACGAGATAACCAAAAAGGCTAATTACCCAAAAGTCGATATACCCAAGGACAGATCCGATTACGAGAGCATATTGAAAGCAGTCCACGTTGCCGAACAGGGCGCTATAGAGGTATATGCAGACATCATAAACTTCCTGCAGAAAACAGCCAAAGATCCCGTTACGTTCCACGTGATACGCCATATAATGGGTGAGGAAATGCATCACGAGGAAGAGGTCGAAACTTTACTGGGCCTGTAAAAAGACAGCTTGAGGCGGGATAATTTATCCCGCCTCAAGCCACATTAAATGAATTTATTTCACAGTGCTTCAGGATCGCAAAGATTTTCAGCTTTTGCAGCCGCCCTGCCGCATCTTCGACAGACGAATTTGGGGTTTCTGACTAATTTTTTATACTCCTCTAAATTAGAATCGATATATCTTACGTTTTCCAAATAGCAAAGATGCTCTTCGTGACCGATATGGGGCATGGTGAATTTTGCTTCTGCCATCCGGGCCATTTTACATCCCTCCTGTAAGCATTTATAATTCTTTTAAATTATACCACCTTTGCACAAAGTTTTGCGACAATTTCGGGCTTTTGCGGATACCCTGGTTCGTCAATTATAAAGCGCTATCAATAACCGGATAAGTTTTCATATAAGATCGAATGCCCACTTCTTTCCGATGTATGATTGCAATGCTTTTTGAAAGGGGTTTGTTAATCTCCATTATGAATATATTAAAAACCTTATTGGTGTCAAATTCGGCGGAAGGACCTAAACTTATTTCTCATATCGTTATCCTCTTTTTGTTGGTAATTTCTGTATATATAACGATTTTAGTGGTTAATCATCGCAAAAGACACGCCAAACCTCTCTCAGACAGGCTTTATGACGGAATTTTTTTGCTCACCCTGATAGATCTTTTGCCGGAACCGATTTACCTAAAAGACGACAAGGGAATCATTTTGATCTGCAACGAAGCTCTTCAAAATTTTCTGCATTTAAAAAAAGAAGATATTATTGGCAAAAGCGTATTTGAAATACTGCCTTCGGAGGATGCAAAAACCTGCGCCGAAAAGGAAAAACCCCTTTTTGATCCCAAAGGAACTGACTGCGTCACCTACGAAAGTGTAAGAATTATAAACGGCAAAAAGCACTATGTCATCGAGCGAAAAAGGGCTATAAGCGACCATAAAGGAGAAATATTGGGAATAATCGGAATAATCATAGATATAACCGAATTAAAACAAGTCCAGGAAAAGCTTATCGCAGAAGAGAACCGCCTGAAACTTGCCCTTGAGATAGGAAGTATCGCCTACATGGAACTCGATATGAAAACTAACGAAATTTATATTAGCGATACCCTACTCCAGTTATTAGGGTATGAAAGTACTGTTTATCTAGGTTCTTTGGACAAATTTGTCAATTTGATACATCCCGATGATAGGGAAGGTCAAGTCCTATATTTTGTGTA
>DGDP01000094.1:0-1441 GCA_002385485.1 Acetomicrobium sp. UBA3949
GTCGCCCTGCATATCAAAGGAAAGCATTATGGGAATGTACTCGGTGAGCTTTAAAACTTTTAACAGCTCGTATTTGTAGTCTTCCATCTCGCTTTCGGTCCAAAGGTTCAGCCCGGCCTCTTTTTGAACCAGCGCCTCTATGTACTCTGCCGAGTAATAAGTGGCCGTTATCACAAGTTCATCTCCCAGTTCGCCCTTCGTCTTATAGGTCCTGCTCCATTTCTGCAAAACAGAATCAAAGTCAGCTCCCAAAGAAAAGGTCACAAATGTAAACATGCAAAGCAAAATAACCGAAACGCAAAAAATTGCCCTTACGCTTTTTTTCATCTTAAAACCCCCATGACGCTCGAATTTTTCTTAAAAAAGGCATATAAGCCTGAAAAATTATAGCTTACAGGAGCTCAAAATAAAAGAGCAGGACTGACACATGCCAGCGGCGACATCATCCCCTCAAGGATGCCATTAAAGTATAATATAGAATAAAATTACTAAATAAGACTGCGATAACGCGAGAAAGGCAGAGTGGCAAATGAAAATACTTCATTACGTTGATGAAAACATGTTGTCCTGGAGCAAGCCATGGCTTCAGCTCCTCGAAGAGATCGGTAAAAAGGATGACGTCGAGCAGGCCATCCTTTGCAGACCCGGCGGCACGTTAAAAAGACAAGCTGAAGAAGCAGGATTTAAGGTGTTTGCTTATAAGCCCGCCGCGGCGTGGTGTCGGCCCCTGTGCAGGGGTTTTAAAGAAATACTTGAAGACTTCAGGCCCGACGTCGTGCATACCCGCCTTTCAACGGCTTCCGCAATCGCAGGATACTGGGCAACAAAGGCCAGAATCCCCGTCGTTTCAACGGTGGATAAATACCCAAAGGGCAAATATTACGTAAACAGCTCGCTCCTCGTCGCCCCCTCTCGTGCCGTGGCACGACACATGAAAGACCAAGGCTTTGGCGGCGAGAAAATAGTGATCATTGCAAACCCAATACGCGTGGCCGACTACGCCCCAAAGGAAGAGGAAAGAACCCGATTTAGAAGTGCCGAGGGCATCGATGAAAATACCCTGGTATTGCTCGCCATGGGCCGTTTCGTCGCCTGGAAGGGCTTCGACCTTTTGATCGAAGCGACAGCCTCGCTAAAGACCGACAAACCTTTTTGCCTTTGGATCGTGGGAGACGGTCCCATGAGGGAAGACCTGCTTCAAAAGACAAAAAGGCATTTCGCCGAAACTGACCCCGGCAAGGTGCGTTTTTTTCCCTTCGCAGAAGACGTAAGGCCCTACCTTTGGGCAGCAGACCTTTTCGTTCAGCCGTCATTTTACGTGCCGGGCTCCGGAGGCCCTGAAGGCTTCAGCTTGGCCTTGGTCGAGGCATTGGCCGCGGGACTTCCGGCAGTCGCCTTTGACTGCGGCGGGGCTCCAGACATCATAAAAGAAGGCGTAAAC
>DGDP01000094.1:1700-3314 GCA_002385485.1 Acetomicrobium sp. UBA3949
CAAAACTTGACGTCTCGCACGTAGCAGCATCATATCTTGAGGTTTACCAGTCTTTTATCCTTTAGGTAGGCTGACATAAAAAAAGACCGGGCAATTTGCCCGGTCTTTTTTTGACCTTATTTCGAAAACGAACCTTAGAAGAATACGTAGGTGCGGAAGCGGATTAAGTTGTCGTCTTTAAGGTCCTTGTCAACATTTTTGGTCCATCCGTCGTCGTAATCTACATCGTCGTAGGCCAGTTCAAACATGACGGTCGGGGTGTACCAGTACTGAACTCCGAAGGTCCAGTTGGTGATGTCGTAGCTGCCATCGCCATAGCGACCTTGACCACGGGCGTAGCCTTCAATGCTGTGATCAAACTGCCCATAGCGCTGATAGGTCACCCACTTGTCGGTCCACTTCTGCTGCAAGCTGACAAAGATCGCTTCGGTCTCCCAAACGTTCGCTACCGCGGGCATTGTCAAATTTGGCGTAAGCTCAGCGCCAAAGGCGTCCCACGGAGAAAGCGCAGTATGGAAATTAGGATCAAACTTAGCATACTCAATCCACAGGCTCGTGAACTTCAAGGTGTCCTGAGATACGTCGATGATGGCCTTGTAAGCATTAGGAGAGTCATCGAAGTGTGCCACGCCGCTAGGACCATCGTGGTCCTGCATGTAGTAAGCACCCTTGAACTCAAATCCCGGAGAGAACTTGACGCCGAAATCTGCCCAGTAGGTGCCGTAGTCGTAGTATTCGGATTTGAAGAAAGGATTTGGGTCCTCAGCCGCTGAAGGAAGCACTTTGCCAGCGGCTGTATCGGGTAAGAACAGCTTCCTTTCGGCACCGCTGCTGCTGTAGGTCAACTTAGCGGTTCCGTCGTTGTCGTAGTCGAAGTACAGCCCGCTTATGGCGATGCGGAATTTGTCGTTCATGCTGAAGTTGAAGCGTGCGCCGTAGTTGTACATATCCTCTTCTGCGGTAGTATCAGAATCATCATGAGTGGCAAAGAACGTTATATCGCCCTTCGCTAGGTTCTTCCTCCAGTAAAAGCCCTTCAAGGTTTGGTCGGTAAACCACGCGTCTTCGTCAATGTACAGGCCCGCTTCGCCTTCCCAGTCGTAGTTCCACTGGCCTGCCATGAGGAAAGAGTCCCAAGGCAACTGGATCGTAGCAAAGTAACGCTGCCAACTGACATCTCCTCCACCAATACGCAAAGTAAACGTAGTCTTGTCGTCGATCTGTTTCTTCATCCATAAACGATATCTGTTCAGATCGAACTCGTTTTCACCGTTGTGCTTGTAACCGCTTTGGCTGTCGCTGTTGGCGTATGCACCATCGCCCTCATCGGCCCAGCGGGCGTCGAAACGCAGCTCTCCCCAGAACTTCCATCCGCCGAGGTTTTCTTCCAAGACGGCTACTCGCTCGTCGAGGGCGTCAACCCTAACTCCGAGAGCATCAAGCTCGTCTTTGAACTCGACGACCAGTTTCTTGAGCATCTCGACGTCTTCCTTGCTGGCCTTCTCCATGTCGACGGTGGCCAATGCCCTGGCTACGAGCATGGACATCTCGTACCTCGTCATGGGCTGATTGCCCCTGTATGTGCCGTCTGGGTAACCCTGAATTATGCCTTTT
>DGDP01000094.1:3602-4372 GCA_002385485.1 Acetomicrobium sp. UBA3949
TTGGTGAATGTCTATATTTTGCGGGTCGAAGGACACCTCTTTGCGCTTCCTTGGGGGATTTTGAAGAAGTTTCCTCGTTTCCTTCCCCTTTTTCCCTCGAAAAGTCGCGCCTTCGCGTGCCTTCCTTTCCGCCTTCCTCACCCGCTCTCCCTTTTTGGCCGGGGGTCTTCGCACCTCCTTTCATTGCCTTCAGGGATCGACGCAGGTGTTAGAAGCTGTACCAAGGTTACATTGTCAAGGTGCTTTTTTGCGGTCAAAGACTGACCTTAGAAGTTAAATGCAAGCAAGAACAAGATCTTTGCTCACATTTCACTATATATGCTAGTGATTACCGCACATGAAGACAATAGGTCTTAAGTCCCAATTTATTACATATCATATTTTAATTAACCTCTGCTTCAGCAAGATGTGCTCAAAATATCGCGGTACACGGATGTTACTCCCTCCACCATAGATTCTTTTGTGAAGTTTTGTGCCCTTTCGTATGCAAGCCTTTGATAACGCAGACGCAAATCGCCGTCGTCAAGCAAATTTTGGAGTGAATGTGCCAAAGCTTCTACGTCTCCAATTGGAACAAGGATACCTGCTCCTGCCACGGCTTCTGTAAAGGCCGGATTCGCATAGGCAACTATTGGCACTCGCGAAGCCATTGCCTCAAGCACAGAGAGACCAAATCCCTCCGTATATGAAGGAAAACACGCAATATCAATTGATTTCCAAAAAGAAAAAACATCTTTCGGATCGATAAAACCCAAAAACCTTACTTTGTC
>DGDP01000032.1 GCA_002385485.1 Acetomicrobium sp. UBA3949
GGGCTATACGGCGCAGCTTCAGCTGTTGTTCACGTTCCAATGCTCCTCATCTCCCAACGCAATCTTTAAAGCCGAATCGAAACTTTTCCGCAACGCTTCTTCCGCCTCGGCAACCTTTTGCCCTTCGGCCGGCCGTGCCTCCAAAAATAGGGAGTCAAATCTTTCGCCTCTCTCCCAAAGGGGAATATTCCAGGTTAGGGCAAAGGACCTTACCTTCGGATCGTAGGGAAAAGCGACCAGGGGAATGCCTTTCAGCAGGGCAAGAAGGCAAAAATGCAACCTCATCCCTACTGCCTTTGCCGCTCCCTCAAAGGCAGGCTCTGCGTCGCCGGCCCCTTTGAGCAAAAAAACCTCGCAATCGGGGCTAACGCCTGAAGCCTTCAATTCTTTCAAATCTTCCTCGGCCATGCACACCGCCCTAAGCTTATATCCTTGCATTTTAGCAAATCGCTCCGCTTCCCGCACCAGCAATTTTACCCCTTCCTCTCTCTGAGGCAAGGGCCTCACGTTGAACACTAAAACGTCCCTGGCCGAGGTTTTTACGGCTTCTTTGAAAGAAAGTGCGAACACGGCATCGGGCGCCAAAAAAAACTCAAGCCCCCAGGATGAAAGGAGCGCTGCCGAATTATCGTCCCTGACGTACCTGGGACTGCAATGCTTTAAGGCGTTTCTAGCGAGTTTTGCCGCCAATTTAGAACGAAAGGGCCCTACGGACTGACCGAAAGCCCAGGGACGGGCTCCGGCCATTCGGGCAAGAAAGACCACACCCCAGTAGTAAAGAGAGGACCTCAGACTCGTAGAATCCTGAAAGAGCCCGCCTCCACCAAGAAGCAGGCTCCTGCTCTGCCTTAAGGCACGAAACACCTCAAAGAGGTTCCACCTGTCAACGGCGGCAACACCAAATTGCTCGGACGTCTCCTTAGGATTTGCGGACAGCACGCAGAGGCGGGACTTGTCAATTCCCGCCTTGAGGGCCATTTCTATCAATGCTCGGCAAATGAGTTCATCGCCCAGATTACCGAAACCGTAGTATCCGCTAAGCACTACATCATATACCT
Organism: Acetomicrobium sp. UBA3949; assembly: GCA_002385485.1. GTDB lineage: Bacteria > Synergistota > Synergistia > Synergistales > Acetomicrobiaceae > Acetomicrobium. Next base: position 1,059 of record DGDP01000032.1, read on the forward strand.
TCGCCACCAAAAAATAACCTCCTAAAGGCTTTAGCCCTTAGTGCCAAAAGAAAGACGCCTATGGCGATAAGCCCGAAAAGGGACCCCACCCAAAGGCCGTTGAACACCCTCCAACAGATGAAATATATCCTCGTGTGAAAATGGCAAAAGCTGTTTACGGCCGAGGCGAAAGCAAGGGAAGAAGCCATCCTAAGCAAGAGGTGAATCTGATGTCCAAACCTCGTAAGGGAATACTTCGACTTCATGACACCAATAAGCAGGGCCAGCCAAAGGGCCGGATAGCCGACGAATATCTCCTTGTTTCTCGGCCGAGCCACCAGGTAACGTTCGAAGGCATCCCTCAAAGCCACCTCCCACTTTGGCACGAAGGAGACGTTTCCGCTTCTTATTAATAACACAGCAGCTGCGGCAATAAGAAAAAGAAGCAGCAAAAGCTCCCCCCATAGGGGCGGCCGTTTCAATACATTTATCGGGCTTTCCGGATAGCGCCGCTTGGTCATATCGTAAAGCAAAACAAAAATCGGCGGAAGGGCAAGCGTCGCCTTGACCCCCGAAAAGGTCAGCAGGCGAAGCATATAATGAGGTGTCCCGAAAAATGACGAAAGGGCAAGGCCTACGGCAAGGACAAGCGCCATACCCTTAAGCAACCCGTAAAAGGGCTTTTTGTCCTCGAGAGCCGCTACGGTTGCGACGGAAGCGCCAAAGGCAGCGAGCATGGCGCCCATTATCCTGGCAAGAAAGCTCGCGTAATTTGCTCCAAGGGCAAGCGCTGCTATGACGGCGGCTGCTTTCAAAAAGACTCCCTTCGATTTAAAGCGCTCTTCGGCCATGGATACCAAAAGGGCGAAGACGAGCAGGTTGGCAGCCAAAAAAGCGATCACAGACCACATGTTCCGCTGCCAGCTTCCGTAAAGTTCCCCAAGTTTTATCTCAAAGCCGTCCCTCTGGAGCAAACCTTTCAGGGAGAGCAGATCTTCCTCGAAACTGTCGATCCAGGGGGCGGAGGCGATATCGTAGGGCCTGAGCAACAAAACCCTCACAGAACGCTCCCTTGCGGCCCTGGCAAAGCGCTCCACCAGGACGGGGCGGGAGAGGTTTCTTGTGATAACCTCCTGCGTAGTTACGCTGTGAAGGGGAAGTATATTGGGAAAGGATTGCCAACTTAAGGTGTTGCCCCCAATTTGACGGACGAACTCCGGCTGCAACAATATGGCATCGTATCGTTTCATGATTTCTACGACGGCAGACGTATCGGGATATCCGAAGACCACCGTTTCCTGGGGCAAGACCCCCCTTAGCCTCCAAAGGGAGGCAAAAAGCAGGTCAAGAGACGCTGCCACATTTTCCGAAGCTATGCCGAAGGTGGGAGAGGGCCTGTAAACCAGGGGGACGTCCAGTCGGGCGAGACGCTTCATTGCCTCCGGATCGGGCACTACGCCCACTTCCAAAAACTCCTTTGGCTCCCCCGGGAGGACATAAACTCTCCCCCCCGGTGCATCATAAACTTTGCAGCCGGGAAAGCGAGCGTGCAAATACTTTCTGAAAAACCAGTCGTCGTATTCCAGGGGGACGAAAAGGGCCGCCTTTCCCGACAGGCCGTTGAACCTCTCCTCGGGCAAAATATCCCTTAACGTGCCCCACAAAAAGGGCGAATCGCCGTCCCGCAGGTCCGCTCCCGTCAAATCTTTAAAGGATATGGCCGAAATCCCCTTTTCGATCAGGCGATCCAGCATGTCATCGAAGTCAAGACCCGTCTGCCGGGCCATTATCTCCACATCGGAGTATTCCATGAGCAGGGCGACGTCCTTTTTTGCCATTTCTTCTCTGAATCTGTATTGCAAGCCCAATATTCCTGTGACAACAGCGCACAAAAGCAGGACGAAAGAAAGCTTCCTTAAAAAAGAACTCACTTGACACACCTCCACTGGGCCTCAAGGGGCCAACCCATGCGCTCCAAAACCTTAGATAGAGTAGCGAGCGGCAGGCCTACCACGTTAAAATAACATCCTTCGATCCTTTCCACCAATAATGCGCCCTTGCCCTGAATTCCGTAAGCGCCGGCTTTATCCATGCCTTCCTCGGTGTCTAGGTAGGCCAAAAGGGCTTTTATGTCCATCCTTCTGAAGGTAACCTTCGTGACCTCATGATCGGAAATTATCCTGTCAGCTTTTGCTACGGCCACTCCCGTATAGACCTCGTGCGTACGCCCGTTGAGAAGGGAAAGCATGTCCAGGGCCTCTTCCTTGGAGGTGGGTTTGCCCAGGGTACGTCCGTCCATATAGACCAGGGTATCGGCGCCTATGACGTAACGCTCCGGATAAAGCTTTGCTCCAAAGAGGGCCTTCTTTTCGGCCAAAAGCTCCACAGCCTTAGAGGGAGAGCCAAAATCACCGACATTCTCCTCCACGTCGGGAGATATGAAGAAAACATCCCAGCCCAAAAGCTCGCTCAGCAAGCTCCTTCTTCTTGGGCTGTTCGAAGACAACACTATCGGCACCGATCGATCCATGTTTTCGCTCCTTCCGACAAGGGGTGATTAGACTAAATAATGCCGATCGCAAACCCTAAAGCCGCAACTAAAAGACAGTAGAGAGCAAAATATTTCCACTTTCCGAATATCACAACTCTTTTCATCAAATGAAGCGACAAAAGTCCGCAAACAAAGGCCACAGTGCAGGCTAAAAGCCAGCCGTCGGGAAGAGAAGTTCCCATTTTCGACGCCTTCATTCCTTCAAGGAGAGTAGCTCCCATTATAGCGGGAAGAGACAGCAAAAAGGAAAACCTAAAGGCTTCCTCTCTCTTCGCGCCCGTCATGAGAGAAGCCACTATGGTGCTTCCCGACCGCGAAATCCCGGGCATCACGGCCAGCCCCTGGACAAGCCCCGCCGCAAGCCCCGTCCAGAGGCTTACTTCTCTGTTTCCCGCCGGAATGCGGCCTGCCCACCTCAAAAGAGAGGCAGTCACAACCAACCCGCAGGATACCGCCAGGGGAAGGCCAAAGGCCTTCGTGGCCACATCTTCCAGGGCGAAAGCAACGACGGCCGTCAGGAAACTCCCCAGTATTACTGCCCAACCGTATGTCCAGCCCGCGCTTTTTCTTCGTTCCCTGAAAAACAAGCCCAGGATCCATTCTTTCAAAAGCCCGACAATATCAAAAAAGAAATAGACAATCGTTGCCATCATAGTAGCAAAATGAAGATAGACATCAAAGACGAGAGGTTGTTCCTCGAGATTGAACAGGTGCTGCGCCAGGGCCAGATGTCCCGAGCTGCTGACGGGCAAAAACTCCGTGACGCCCTGAAGCACAGCGAGGACTAATGAATGAAGGGCGCTCATTTCGCAAACTCCCTTCCGGCAAGCCCCGACAAAATTGCATTTTCCTTCACTTCGTTGACCAAGACTAATATCACGGGAGAAGAAAGGGAATATCTTCTCAACACGCCCTTTATCGAACTTCTGATGCGAGAGGCCAGGTCCTCATCCTTTCTATCGCGTTTTTCGCGGGCGAAAGCTTTCACGGCCTTTTCCACGGCATCTTCTATCTGACGGTAAAGTTCGTCTGCATCGACGCGATGCAGAAAACCCCTGCTTTCAATTGAAAGTGGGGCGATTACGTTGCCCGACGAATCCAGCACCACCGATATACAGAAGACTCCCTCTTCGGCCAAGTCTTTTCTCTCGCCAAGGAGCCCCCCCTTCAAATCTCCGTAGGTGCGACCGTCCACAATGTAGGCCCCGGCCGGGACTTTGCCCGAGATCCTGGCCTGCCTTTTTGTGATGCTTAATACATCTCCTTCCTCCATGACGAAGGCATTTTTGGCGGGCACCCCCATCTCCTCGGCAAGCTGCTTGTGCTTCACGAGATGCCTGTATTCGCCGTGAAGGGGAACGAAATAGGAGGGCTTTATAAGGCTCAGCATCATCTTAAGCTCTTCCCGAGAGGCATGCCCCGAGACGTGTATATTCTGTTCCGCCTCGTATATAACCTCGCATCCCTGTTTGAAGAGGTCGTTTATCGTTCGGTGGACGAGCCTCTCGTTTCCGGGAATGGGGAGAGCGCTTATGACCACCAGGTCCTTCGGTCCTAGCTTGATGAACCTGTGGTCTCCGCGGCTCATGAGCACCAGCCCCGAAAAGGGCTCTCCCTGACTTCCCGTCGTTATGACCACTAACCTGTTGTTGGGATAGCCTTCGATCTCCGAGGGTTGGATGAACACGTCATCATCAACGTCCATATATCCCAATTCCCTCGCCCTGGCGACGTTCGCTATCATGCTCCTTCCTATTAGGGCCACCTTTCGGTTGAACCTGACCGCCGTCTCTATGACCTGCTGAACCCTGTGGAGGTTGCTGGCAAAGGAAGAGATGATGATTCGCTTGTTCTTGTAAAGCCTGAAGGTCTGCTCCATCGTTTTTCCCACCATTCGCTCCGAAGGGGTGAAGCCGTCGCGCTCCACGTTCGTAGAATCCGACAGCATTAAAAGCACCCCCTTCGTTCCCAGGGATGCAAGCAGGGCATAATCCGTCGCCCTTCCGTCTATTGGGGTTGGGTCTAGCTTGAAATCCCCTGTATGAAGCACCACGCCCAAGGGAGTGTGTATGGCGTAGCCTACGCCGTCAGGAATGGAGTGGCATATGCTGAAGGGCTGAACCTTGAAACAGCCGATATCGATCACATCTCCCGCCTGGATTTCCCTAGCCTTAAGCTCGTATTTTGGAGCCCTCTCTTCCATCCTGCTCCTTATGAGCCCAAGAGTGAGCCTGGTAGCGTAGATGGGGCAGTCCAGCTCCGGGAGGATGTAGGGTAAAGCCCCTATGTGGTCATCATGCCCGTGGGTGATTACCATCCCCCTTACCCTTTCCTTGTTGGCCAAAAGGTAGGCCGGGTCGGGTGTCACGAAATCGACACCCAACATCTCCTCGTCGGGAAACATAAGCCCGCAATCGATTACCAGGATATCGTCGCCGTATTCCAAGACACTGATATTCTTTCCTATTCCCCCGACGCCTCCCAGGGGAATAAACTTCAAAGAAGCGCCTTTGCGCTCGTCCCGCGAACGCCTTCTGCGCTTTGTCGCGTTTTTTTGCACCAAATATTTCACCTCCACGTCAAAATGGAGGGCGACAAAGTCTCCCTCCATAGCCTACGCAGTCCGTAAGCTCTTTCTTGTCGTTTTTAATCTGAATAATCTTTATCGTCTTTCTTCTTCTCCCTGTTTGCATCGGGAGCCTTCTCGGGAGTAAATTCGCTCCTCGTATGGAAGATCTTTCGCTCGGGTGTGGAATTATAATCCCTCCTGGAAGACGCTACCTCCAAGACCAACTCCGCCGTGCCTTCGCTTCCAAAGGCCTTTATGAACTTGGTCGCCCACTCCTCTGTCTCGGCGACAATCCGCTCCTGTATCTCTTCCGACAGAGCCATTATTTGGTCGTGGAAGGGCTTGTTCGCCTTCTTGTAGTCGCCGGATTTCCTGTTGAAGCCCTGTTCGTCGGCCCAGGCAACTATTTTATTCCAGAGCTCCACCGGAATGCCCCTGTTGGGATCCTTGACGTAGGAGCCGTCCTTTATGACGGCGTTGCCCGTCTCGGGCTCCATCTCCAGCCCGAAAACGATATTTTGCCACAGTGTCGCTACATTTCCCTTGTTTATGCCGTATTTCGAGAACATCGAAGCCTTGTCGAAGGGGGTTCCCGATATGCCGTGCTGGGCTATGGAAACGCCGTAGCAAGCGACGGCATCGGCTATCTCCTTCGTGCGATTCAGATCTATCCCCTCTATCTGTCCGGCAGTCTTGTCGTAGGTGCCGTGCATGCTTCCATTTGAAATGGCAAGCAGGTCGGGGAATATACACCATGAGTTGAGACCGCCCACGAAAAACAAGGCCTCTTCCACAGTCGTCAGTTCTCCCGCTCCCTTTATCTCTCCCACCTCTACTTCCAACCCGAGGTAGGCCGGTATATGTTGAGCGACGTCACGGGTGAAAATCAGGTTTTCCCAGTCGGGATTGTGAGAGGCATCAACGGCGACGGATGTCCAGCCTCGCTCTACGATCTGCCTCAAATGGGCTATGGCCTTATATACGTCGGACATGGACTTAATGGCGTAATGATCCACATGGAGACCGAATACCACGCCGTGCCCCAACTCCTTCGAATACTTTACCGCGTAATCGGGCACGTTGTCATAAGTGCACCCGCAATAGGTGGATTCCGACTTGGCAAGCTCGATCAAAACGGCAGAATTAAGTTTCTTAGCGGCTTGCAATACTCCTTTTACTGTCAGGGGGTTTCTTGCGTTGGCAGCCAAGATGACGGCTCCTTTTTTTCTCGCCGCCTCGATGATATCCCTTCCGCTTACCAGCGCTACCGGTTCGTCTCCATATATGGCTTGCACGTTTAACGGTCTTTTCTTGAGCAATTCTTTGTAAGACAGGCTTTCCGTCTTCAATTGATACACCTCCTGCTTTACTTTTCGCCCCCTCTGAAATTAGGAGCGAATAAATTGTAACACGCAAAACAAAATCCGTCCTTAAAGATTTTCGACAAGCCCCTTGCACTGCAGCTGAAGTCATGATAACATAGCTTTCGCTAAAGAGAAGTTGGGGGATCGTCTAATTGGCAGGACGCATGACTCTGGATCATGTAGTGGTGGTTCGAGTCCACCTCCCCCAGCCAAATTCAAAGCGGCCCCATCGTCTAGAGGTCTAGGACTCCGGGTTCTCAGTCCGGCAACAGGGGTTCGAATCCCCTTGGGGCTGCCATTTTTATTCAGGGGCATTTCAAAGATGGCCAAAAATTACCTCTCTATAGGTCTTATAATAATAATAATCATAATAAGCTTCACCATAGGTATCGTCGTGGGGTTCTCCGTAAACCTTGGAAACGCTTTATTTGCCCACCCCGACAGGTATAAACTAATCATAAACGACGACGGAATGATGAAGTTCGACTCCTCCTCGGGTAAGCTTTGGATATACGACCCCTCCCGAGAGAAGGACGAAGAGGGGCCCTGGATTCTGATGAACGGAGATTGATCACCTCCGCAACATCACTTCTCCCTCGGGTTCGAAAAGTATCCCCTTTTGTACCGCAATTTTACCGCCTAAGACCACGTATTCTATCCCCTTTGGCGGAAGGTTAGGCTCTTTGAAGGTGGCACAATCCGCTATCTTTTTCGGATGAAAAACGACTAGATCGGCCTTGCAGCCCTGCTTGATTACTCCTCTGTCCTCAAGCCAAGACGCCTTGGCGGGAAGATATGTCGCCTTGCGCACGATCTCGGGCCAGGAAAGCCCTTCCTTTAAAAGGATCCTGAAGGCCCTAGGGAAGGTGCCGCAGGCTCGAGGATGGCCCTGGCCATTTTCCATGAGTGCGTCGGAGGCTATCATGCAGTCTGGGTGCTTCAAAGCGACTTTTACTTCCTCCTCGTTCATTACATGGGCTATGATCAGGGTGTCGGGCTCTTCCTTTCTAAGCTTGACGTAAAGTTCCTGCGTCAGCCTTTTGCCGCGATATTTCCCCGAGGCAACCTGGAGCGAGGAAAAACCCTTTTTCCACCGCTTCTCAAATCCAGGATCGAAGACGGCAGATCCGATGCGAGTGCAAAATGCCCTGTAGGGATAGGAATCGAAGGTAATGTCGGCATGGGGCTTAGCCTCTTCTATCATCTCAAGGGCTTTGTCGAGACATCCGAAGGAAGCCATGCTGGCCAGATGGGATATCTGCACCCTTACGCCGCACTCCCTTGCGAGGGATATTGCTTCCTTAACGCCTTCAAGCGATCTTTCGCCGTCGTATCTTATGTGTATCGAGACCCACTTCTTGTCATATTGCCCCACCGCCTTGGCAAGCTCGCTTATCTCGCTGTAACTTGCCCCGGGAACGTATTCAAGTCCGAGAGATAGGCCAAAGCTGCCCTTGGACAACTCCTGCTTTAGGATCTCGACCATCTCTTTTATGGCCTTGGAATCGGCAGGCATGTATACGTCGTTTAGCCCCACTTCTTGCCTCAAGGTCTGATGGCCCGTAAAAAAACCGATTCTCATATAGCGAGGTTTCGACAAAAGCGCATCGCTTAAGATGGGGCCCAATCCGCAGTTTCCTGCCACTGCCGTAGTAACGCCCTGAAGAAGCAGAGCTCTTTCGACGTCGTCTTCATCGAGCTTTTCGTCGTGAACGTGAGTATCTATAAAACCCGGTGAGACGTAAAGTCCCTTCGCGTCGATCGTAACCTTGGCGTCCGTGGGAGCATCGCTTCCGACGTAAACTATGCTGTCGCCTTCAACGCCTATATTTGCCTTGTATATCTCAAGTTTTTCCGGATCCACGACAGAACCGTCGAGTATCAAAAGATCCAACTTCATCCTTCCTCCTCGCCCCAATGGAATTTAACTCATTTCGGACAAAGCTTCCGTCAGCCTTTTTAGGCCTTCCGAAAGCGTCTTTCTCGGACAGCCTATGTTCATCCTGGCAAAACCGACGCCGTTTGGCCCGAAAGCGGAGCCGTCGTTTAAGGCCAACTTCGCCTTCCTGACGATAAAGTCCATCAACTCCTCCTGCTTCAAGCCGAATTTTCTGAAATCAAGCCAAATCAGGTACGTTCCCTCGGGCTTTACGACATTTATGCCTCCCCTTCGCAGGATCGGGAGGGCAAAATCGCGATTTTTCTCCAGATAAAGTACCAGCTCATCGAGCCAATCCCTCCCGTATTTGTAAGCCGTCTCAAGGCCCAGTATACCAAAAAGGTCTCCCGAACCAAAATGAAGGCCTCTTAGCACCTTGGTAAGTTTTTCTCTCATCTCGGGATTCGGAACTATGGCGTAGGCGTTTTTAAATCCCGCGATATTGAAGGTCTTGCTGGCCGACATAAATGTGATGCTGTTCATCATGGCCTCGCGGTTCAGCGAGGCGATGGGTATGTACTTCCTTCCGGGATAGACGAAATCGCAATGTATGTCGTCGGAAATGATCGGAACTTCGGCCTTTGCGCAAAGGTGCGAAAGGGCAGAAAGCTCATCCTCGGTCCAAACCCTGCCCACCGGGTTGTGAGGGTTGCAAAGGAGCAACGCCTCGGCCGAAGGAAGAATTTTCTCGAGGTTTTTCAGGTCCATATGCCAACCTTCATCCTCAACCAGGAAATTGGGCAAGACCTTCCTGTCAAGGGATCCCGTCACCTCAAAGAAGGGAGGATATACGGGAGGTTGCACGACGACTCCGTCGCCTTTGGAGGTAAGGGCGAGCAAGCTTGCGGCGATACCGGGCATGACACTGGGAACGTCAACTATCCACTCCCTTTTTATTTCCCAACCGTGGCACTTTGAAACCCAATCGACTATCACGTCATGGTAAAACTTGCCCTTGGAAGGATAGCCGAACACGCCATGCTTCGATCTCTCGACAAAAACCTCCACTACTTTAGGAGGAGACTTGAAGTCCATGTCAGCCACCCACATGGGAAGCAGATCTTCTGCCCCAAAGTTATCGAGCAACCCGTCCCACTTTTCGCTACAGGTTCCCCTGCGGTCCAAGACATCGTCAAAATCGTATTTGGACATTTCCATCCCCCTCTTCTTTGGGCTAACGATCCTTCAACCCTTATTGCACTAACGCCACCCCATAGCTTAACATCATTACGATTATTTTAAAATGCATTTAAAAATTCTAAAACTTTCCGAAGGTCTTGGTAACAGCTTCGACAATCCTCCCGGCGGAGGCAACGTCATTTTCGGCTTCCAGAGGAGTAATGGCCGGCCAGTCTCCGGGGTGCCCCGCCTCAACGGCCCATTCGGAAAACTTCGCAAGCTCTAGGGAATCAAGCTTCAGGCTTTCGATAGATATATGTTCGGAAATAAGCCTGTAAAGGGCGTTTAAGTCGTGGCTTCGCGGAAAGGGGATACCATTGGAAATTAAAAGGGCTTTTAACGCCCTCTCGGCACCCATGGCGGACAGCCAGCAGGCGTGGCGATAAAAGCCCAAGTCCAGCAATTTTTCCGCAGCCCTCAAGTCCTCGGAGGCACAGCCCAGCCAGATGCGGGCCTCTTCGATATAAGGAGTCATATCTTCATACAGGACCTTACCCTCCTTTAACATGGAATAAAGCAGGGTTCCGGGAATGCTGCCTTTAACAGCCAGCTCTTCAGGTGTGGCGATTACCACATCTTTCCCGCAGGGATAATCGCTCAAGGCAGCGCGCATGGCCACCGCCACATCCCGCTTGTTCACTTCTTTTTCGACTACGACGAGAAAATCGACGTCGCTGTCCCAGGTCTGGGTTCCTCTTGCGTATGAGCCGTAAAGAATGATTTTAAGAGGGTTGAACCTCTGTCTTATCACTTCTGCGATGGAGCGAATTACTTCCTCCATGTCACTCCTCCTATTCCGATTCCTCTGAAGCAGGTTGACCTTTCAGGGATACGCTTATCGGCTTGGCTCCCGAGACGTAGATCGTCTGAGTCGGGTAGGCAAAGACTATATCTCTCTTTTGGAACTCCTCGAAAAGGGCAAGGTTTATCCTCTGCTGGATGTCCATGTAGACAGTGTAATCGGAAGAGAGAACGTAATAAACCACCTCGAAGTTCAGCGAAAAGTTGCCGTAGCTTGCAAAGTGCGCCCTGTCAAAGCGGGCGTTTTCTATCGAAGTGATTATATTTTTGACTATGTCAGGGATTTCTTTAAGCTTTTCGAGAGGGGTTTCGTAGAGCACTCCAAAGGAAAAGACAATGCGCCTCTCTTGCATGCGCTTGTAGTTTCGTATCCTGCATTTCAACAAGTCGGAGTTGGAAAATATGAGCTGTTCCCCGGTCAGGCTGCGCAATCTCGTCGTCTTAAGGCCTATGTGCTCCACCGTTCCCGAATAGCCGTCTATGATTATGAAGTCACCCACCAGAAAGGGTTTGTCCAACACTATGGACCAGGAAGCGAAAAGGTCGCCCAATATGCTCTGAGCCGCCAAAGCTACGGCGATACCGCCTATCCCTAAGCCTGCAACCAGAGCCGTTATGTCTATGCCCATATTCTGCAAAGCGATTAAAATTATTATCCCCCAAAAAAGGAGCTTTCCCATGAAGCCAAGGGCCGAAAGCATGGTTGCCGCCGAGGGGTCCTTTTCGACCTTTCTTTTTATATTCGACGTCAGCCAAAAGTTGATCGCCTTATTACCCCAGAGCCCAACCTGGAGGAGCAAAAAAAGAACCACCAATATGGAGATGGCCCTGGATAGCCTCAACGGCAGGGAAAGAAAGGAAGAACCCGCGAGTATGGCAAGTAGGATCAAAAAGTATACGTTTATCTGTCTTACAAGGTCCAAAACCAGGCTAATGGCCGTACTTGGCCGTCGAGAAAACAGAAAAGAGATATATTTATCGGCTATCTTTTTCAAGTAGTAAAATATGAAAAAAGAAACAACGCCGACGATTAGGGCAACTATCCATGCCCCCGCGCTGTTGCCCCAAATCATAGTATCCATCGACATGACCTCCTTTGGTAAAGGCTAAAGAATTTCCCGATCCTAGGACTTGGGCTTTTTGCCTCTCTGTCCATCGTCGTTTTGACGAAGTTGTTCCTCCCAGGTTATGAGGGAGTGATAAAATTCCCGATCTCCGTCATCAAGACCTCGGGTTATTTCCGTAACGTGGGTGTGTTTTGCCTTCACTTTCTCCAATACATAGTCCACTGCCACGTCGGGTCGCGTATCGCTTCCGCAGGTGTATATGTCCAAGGCCATGTACTCAAGCTCGGGCCATGTGTGAACGGAAAGGTGCGATTCGCTTATGACCACCACGCCGCTTACCCCGTTCGGTGGAAAGCGGTGAAAGGAAACGGCCCATACCTGGGCGTTCGCACGGCGCGCCGCTTCGACGAGGATTTCCTGCATTTTGTCAACTTCCCCAATAACTTCCGCACAGCCGGAGGCTTCAACGATATAGTGATGTCCCCTCGGATTCATGCAAAACACCCCCTTTGTTTATTGTTCACGAATCGGTTTTAAGTTTAATACAAAGGAGCGGATATAAAAAGACTTTTCGCATGAGAATAAAATCGAGTAGGGTGAGGCGGGAATGATCACTTCTCGCCTCATCCCTCTCACAGAACCGTACGTACGGGCCTCGTATACGGCTCCTGCCTATACCTATTCCTATGGTAACGGAACAGAGATTCCCGTTTCCACGTTGTCCATGCTGTAAAGTCCGAGTTCTTCAAAGCCTTTGTTGGGTAGCGCCATGTGGGCCAGCTGACACGCTGCGTTCCTCCATGATCCCATCTTTATGGCCTTGAAGTCCCCTTTATATCCCTGTTGTCGCAGTACTCTGTGCAGCTTTCCAGATTTTTTCCCAAACGTCATCTGTTTGGCCCTCAGCCTTCGCCGTATCCATTGCATGAGTTCACGGAATTTTCCTTTGCAGTTGGCGATGCGAAAGTAGTTGGCGAATCCCCGGCATAGCAGGTTTAACTCTTTTATGAGCTGCTCTAGATTTACTGGAGAGTTCCGCCGGGTTAGTTCCTGCACTTTTTCCTTGAAAGCTTGAAGTTTTTCCTCCCCCTATGGCGGTATACTGCAAGGTTATGGCCACCTCAAGGTATTTTACCCCTTCTCTAGCGTGCACAATGTGGGGTTTTCCTTGTTTACTGTGAGTTTCAGGGGGCCTTCAAGGTATTTGCCTGCCTGCTTCATGACGTTTTCCGCTGCTTTTTTGGTTCGGGTGAGGATGAGTATGTCGTCGGCGTACCGTACGATGCGGTGTCCTGGGGCGTTTCATTTCCTGATCAAAGGCGTCTAAGGTAGATGTTGGCGAGAAGGGGGCTTATGACGCCTCCTTGAGGACTCCCTACGGTGGTGGCCTGCCATTCGAGGCTGTTCATTACGCCGCTTTCCAGAAATTTCCGTACGAGTTTGAGGATGCTTCCGTCGACGATTCTTTGGTCAAAAGCGCTTGGATGATGAGTTCATGGTCAAGGGTGTCGAAGCATTTCGAGAGATCCATGTCTACTACCCATCGAAGGCCGTACTTCCGCATGAAGAGGGTCGCTTTGGCTATGGCCTGATGGCAGCTTCTGCCTGGGCGGTAGCCGTAGCTTGAGGGGTGAAAGTCCGGGTCGTATATGGGTTGCAGGATGTTTAACAGGGTTTGCTGGACGACGCGGTCACGGACTGCTGGGATTCCAAGCTTTCGTATTCCCCCTCCGGGTTTGGGGATTTCTTGTCGTTTTACCGGTTGGGGCTCCTTTCTTTTGTCCCGCAGTTCTTGAGCCAGGGCAGTGAGGTTGGCCTCTAGGTTTTCTTCGAAGTCTGCGATGGTTTGTCGGTCTATGCCGGCACTTCCTTTCGCTTTCTTTACTCCGAGGTACCCCTGATAGAGGTTGCCTTTTAAGAGCATTCTGTCGTAGAGGCTGTAGTAGATTGTTGCCATCTGGCTTCTCTGGGCTCCTTTCCTGAGGTTCTTCGATAGGGCTTTCGATTCTTCTCTCCGCTGGTACTGTCTCCTATCCCGATGCCGGGCAATGTGCAGTCCTGTGCCGGAGGTACTCCGTTGAGCGGCCGATGGTGGCAGATTCCTTTTCACGGGGTTCCGCTTTTGTCGTGTCCCGTCCCGTCGGACGGCTTGTGCTCAAGCCCTGTCGTTCCTCCCCTTTTCGGGAACGCTTGGTATACGCTTCCTCCCTTCGCAACCATGAGGCATTTTGAGCGTTCATGGCTCCTGCGAACTGTGCCGCAGGTCATCCCGGTTTTGCCCTCCAGTCTGTTACCAGCTTTCACAGGCCGGGATTTCATCACTACTACGGATTCATCTGCCACCTCGCACCGCTTCGGCGGGCCTTGAGTTTCCTCTTGTACCCTCCTGCACGTGTCCGTGCTGCTCAACGATCCGGTGCAAGGCTTCCCCAGTTACTGCGAGGTTCCTGAACATGACGCCACCCTCACTCACAATGCAGGTCTGACCAGGTATGGGGCTTTGCGATATTTGGCACGCTTACCCACCTGCATTGCCGTATCCGGTTCGCTTACGCTGTGTGCCATGTCCTTCCTATTGCTTCCTTCAGACCCTGCCGTTACCAGCAACGCCCTTGCAATTCGGATTTCTTTCCCCCTAGTCGGGGCAGTTCCTGCTTCTTGCAGCAGGACGGAGGTCCTCGCCACGCTGGGCAAACCAAAACCTCCTTTTGCATATGCACTGCAAAAGGAGGTTTTATTTTCACTGGTGGAGCTGAGGGGATTCGAACCCCTGACCTCTTCCATGCCAAGGAAGCGCGCTCCCTCTGCGCCACAGCCCCAGGACAGTGCCCATTATAGGGAATGGATCGGGTTTTTGTCAACGGGAATTTTAAAATTTTTTATACTGACTTATTACATTCTCATAGAGGGTAAAATTAAATATTTAAGATGCGAACCTAAAAATTTTACCCTAGCACTTTAAGTACTTCGTCTTTGGATTTGGCGTCAAGCACAGCTTCTGCTGCCGCGTCAAGTTTGGATTCGTCTGTGACGGAGCGGATCGTCTTTTCGTCTTTGGGTGTTATGTTAAATTTACGGCGAAGGAACTTTATAAGCAGCTCTTGTTTGCCTTCTATTTTGCCCTTTTCTTCGCCCCTTTTTTCCCCTTGTTTTATCAACTTCTCTGCCAGAGACGGCATGATTTCTTCACCTCCAAGTTCTTTTACTATCCGTTGCATGGTGGTTTGATCTACGTCGAGAGTGTAGAATAAATAAAGGATCAGTATTATCCTTTCTTCTTCGGACAAGCTTATTATAACAGCTATCCTTGTGATTCCTTCTATGTCATGTAAGGCTACAAGCTTCATTAAAAGCAGGCTTGCCATCAAAAAGGGCGTGTCTTTTGCTTTTTGTTCTATCTCGTCGTTGGGAATTTGAGTCAAATCTACTAATACGTAGTTGAACTCAGGGATGTAAGGTTTTATGGATTCCCCTATATTTTGAAACTGCCCTTGAAAATGGGTAGTTACGTTCCAGCTTGAAGAACCGTGGTAGATTACTACGGGAATTATAGGTGTAAGTGGTACATTTTTCTTTTTCTGCTCGTCCCACGTTACTGTCATATAGCTCAGTATTTGAAGTAAAACTCCGGGGTCAGGGTATGACTTATGCTCAAATACGAAATAAAGCTGTCCTTTAGTATTTGAT
>DGDP01000040.1 GCA_002385485.1 Acetomicrobium sp. UBA3949
TTTTGCCGTTCCTTTTCCCCTTCTATTGCAGCGGCGAGCTCCGGATCGATGAAATGAATGAGATCCATGAAATAACCCTCCTTGATTAATTCTATTACAATAGCTTACACCAAAAGTGACATCTGGATTAATAATTTTTAGCGGATCTAGGGCGCAATGTTACCCTACGACGCCGGATTCTATGATCGTAAACGACGAATTGGCGCCATCGATTACTGCTCGAGCACCCAACGGCAGGGTGACCTTTTTTTCGCCGTGACCAAAATATCCGTTTATTAACGTGGGCCTGCCTGCTTTTGCCACTACGTCTTCAAATATCTTGTCTAAAGTAAAAGTCCTTTCAGGGTCCTTGTGAGTTATGTTCGTAAACTGCCCCAATACTATTCCTGAAGCGGTCTCAAGCTTGCCACCCAGCAACAGTTGGGTCAACATGCGGTCTATCTTGTAAAGGGGTTCGTCTATGTCTTCAAGTATCAAAATGCGATCCTTGGTGTCTATCTCCCATGGCGTTCCCATCAAGGCACAAACCAGGCTTAAGTTTCCTCCTATTGTTTCCCCTTCCGCCGTCCCTTCGACCAGGGTCTGCATCGGGGATGCGCCATCGTAAGGTTTTAATTCCCCTATCGGCTCGTCGTTGCATATTGCCTTCAAGAGGTAGTCTTTTTCGTAACCGGAGAAGCTGCCTTTTATCATATCCGTAGAAGGCATAGGACCATGAAATGTGCAAAATTGGCCATGCAAATTGAACATCAAATGAAGAACGGTTATATCACTGTATCCTAAGAAAACTTTGGGGTTTTTAAAGATCAGTTCCATGTCGATCAACCTTGGCAGACGGATGGCTCCATCGCCGCCTCTCACGCAAAATATTCCGTTTATTTTCGGATCGTCAAACATCGCGTGCATATCTTGGACACGAATGCCTTCCGGGCCTGCCATGTAACCGTAGGATTCATAGCAACTTGCGCCAACCTTGACGTTAAACCCCAGATCGGTTATCACCGCGACGGCTTTTTCCAAGTCATCCAAGGGAGCCGGGCTCGAGGGTGCAATCAAACCGACCGTATCGCCTTGACGTAAAGCCTTTACTTTTCTCATCATCTTCACATCTCCTCATCGGTTTTAATAAAGCGGGAAATGACAGGCAAACCCTCTGTTTCCAATATATTGCATCTGCGGTTCCTCGCTTACGCATACGTCCCTAAGATAGGGACACCGGGTATGGAACCTACACCCTGATGGCACATTAACAGGGCTTGGTATGTCTCCTTCTAGGATGAGCTTAGCCCTATCTCTTGCATGAGGATCGGGGATGGGGACGGCAGACA
Organism: Acetomicrobium sp. UBA3949; assembly: GCA_002385485.1. Classification (GTDB taxonomy): domain Bacteria; phylum Synergistota; class Synergistia; order Synergistales; family Acetomicrobiaceae; genus Acetomicrobium. Next base: position 1,329 of record DGDP01000040.1, read on the forward strand.
AAAGGAACAATGTATAGGGATGAAGAGGATGATCAAATATATCCGCTGTCGGACCAATCTCTACGCACTTGCCAAGGTACATTACCCCAATCCTGTCGGATATGAAGCTTACGACGCTCAAATCATGAGTGATGAAAAGCAATGTTAAGTTAAAACGCTCCTTTAAATCCATTAAAAGGTTCAAGATTTGAGCCCGGATTGAGACGTCCAATGCAGATACGGCCTCATCGCATACTATAAATTCTGGATTTAAGGCCAACGCTCGAGCAATGCCTATCCGCTGGCGCTGTCCGCCGCTAAATTGATGCGGAAAGCCCGACATGACAAATTCCTGCAGTCCCACCACGGAAAGCAGTTCCTTAACCCTTTCGACTATTTCCCTTTTGCTCATGTCTTTATTATGGGTTTTCAGCGGTTCAGCCAGTATATCAAGGATCCTCATCCTCGGATCCAACGAAGCGTAGGGATCCTGAAATATGATCTGCATGTCACGTCTCAGAGATCGCATTCGCTCTCTATCCAGCGAAAAGATGTTTTCGCCCTTAAAGAGCACTTCGCCCTTTGTTGGCTCGATGAGGCGAAGTATGAGCCTCCCAAGGGTTGTCTTGCCGCAACCGGACTCTCCAACAAGGGCAAGGGTTTCCCTGCTTGCTATATCTATATTTACATTTTCAACGGCATGTACAAATACCTTTTTCCTGCCTAAAGGCCCTGTCGAAAGGTGGAAAATCTTTGTCAGGTTTTTTGTGCTTATAAGCGCGTTCTCCATGGCTCTATTCGTCCTCAATATGTCTGGGCTTCAAGCAAAAAGCCAACATTTGACAAAATGTCCTTCCTCTATTGTAGTAAAGGGTGGTTCTTCCTCACGGCAAATGTCCCTTGCCTTATCGCAGCGATCGGCAAATCGACATCCCGAAGGCGGGTCAAGTAAATTTGGAACCACGCCTTTGATTGTATAAAGTTTCTTTGCTTTCCCCTTTTTTCCTATCCTGGGTATCGACCGAAGCAATCCCCATGTGTAGGGATGAGAGGGATTATCAAATATGCTGAAGACATCGCTCTTCTCGACGATCTTTCCGGCATACATGACGTTAACCTCGTCGCAAACCTCGGCAACCACGCCTAAATCATGAGTGATCAGTATAATTGACGTATTTATTTTTTTCATAAGTTCGAGCATCAAGTCCAATATCTGAGCTTGTATGGTCACATCTAAAGCCGTCGTTGGCTCATCGGCGATTAGAAGCTTAGGTCCACATATCATGGCCATGGCGATCATGACCCTTTGTCTCATCCCGCCCGACAATTGGTGAGGGTAGGACTTCAGCCTGGAACGCGGTTCGGGAATTCCGACCAGATCTAAAATCGACAAGACGCGTTCAGTTATCTCCTCCGGAGATAAAGAAGAATGAATGCGAAGTGGCTCTCCCACTTGATGGCCTATAGTCAATACGGGGTTTAAGGAAGTCATGGGCTCCTGAAAAATCATCGAAATATCCTTGCCGCGCAAATCGGCCATTTCCTTATAGCTCAACTTGGCCAGGTCCTTATCCTCGAAGAGAATTTCCCCCTCTACGATCTTGCCGACCGGCGAAGGAATCAGGCCCATTATGGAAAGCCCGGTTACGCTCTTGCCACAACCTGATTCCCCGACCAGCGCGGTGAGCTTGCCTCTTTTGGCTTCTATATCCACGCCGTCAACCGCTTTTACGACGCCCCTTCTGGTGAAAAAGTATGTCCTGAGATTTCTGATCTTCAAAAAGTTGTCTTGCATCTCGCTAACTCCATTCACTCAACCTTTAAGGTAGGGATCTATGGCATCGCGCAAACCATCCCCGATAAAGTTGAAAGCTAGTACTGTTATTAATATGGCAAGCCCGGGGAGTATAGCTACCCAGGGAGCTGAAAAAAGGAACTCCTTTCCGTTTGAGACCAGAAGCCCCCAACTGGGAGTGGGAGGTTGGGCACCCACTCCCAAGAAGCTCAAGCTGGCCTCCGAAAGAATCGCATCGGGGATGCTCATCGTAAAAAGAACCATTAGCGAAGGCAGACAATTAGGGAATACGTGTTTTGCCATGATCTTAAAGTCTTTAACTCCTATTGCTTTGGCTGCCTCGATAAATTCCTTTTCCCTTATCGACAATGTCTGTGACCTCACGACTCTAGCCGCGCCTGCCCATCCGACCACGCTTAACGCTATAAACAGGTTAAACAAGGTAGCTCCTAAGGTGTACATAACTACGATCGCTAAAAGAAGCGAAGGAAAGGCCATCACCACGTCGGCCATCCTCATCACCCAATAACCAAGCCTACCTCCTACGTACCCACTTATCACGCCCAATACCGCTCCAATGGAAACGGCTATGAGGCTCGGTATCAGGCCAATGGCAAGCGAGATCCTGGCACCGTAAATTACTCGAGTAAAAAGGTCTCGGCCAAACATATCCGTTCCAAACCAATGATTTAATGAAGGTTTTAAGAAACGATTGTTGAGGTCAATCTCGTAAGGATCATAAGGCGTAACATAAGGTGCAAATATGGCTAAAACAACTAAAATAACCACTACAATCAGGCCAAATAAAGCAGTCTTGTTTTCCTTAAATGCTCGAATTACATCTTCAAACAGAGTCTCATGTGCTAGCGATTTCTCTTTTTCCATGGCCTGTCCTACTTCTCCAGCCTTATACGGGGATCTAAGAGAGAATACAGGATATCGGCCACCAAATTTCCCAGAATGACGAGAATCGTAGCAAAAAGGACGGAACCTTGAAGCAGTGGCATATCCCTGCTTTTAATGGCATCGACTGCTACCCTACCGACCCCGGGGATTCCGAACACGCTTTCGGTTATTACGGCTCCGGAAAGCAAGCTTGCCACCTGAATTGCCATTATCGTTACTACCGGCAGCAAGGCGTTTTTAAGGGCATGTCCGGTAATGACGGCCAGTTCCCTGGCCCCCTTCGATCTTGCCGTCCTGATGTAGTCGTTACGCATTACGTCGAGCAAGCTCGACCTGGTAAGCCTTGCAATGAGGCCGGCGGAACTCCATCCAAGCACAATGGCAGGCATGATTACGTATCGCCAGCCATAAAAACCCGATACCGGCAGCCAACCCAGTTTTAGGGCAAAGACGTACTGAAATAACAGGGCGGACCAAAATACGGGCATGGATACGCCGGCAAGGGAAAATCCCATGAAGAAGTAATCAGTCACCGAGTACTGCCTTATAGCAGATAAAATACCTGCAGGGATGCCTACGATCCACGAGACCAAAGCAGCGGAAAATGCCAACACCATCGTCCTGGGAAATGCCTGAAGGATCAAATCAGTCACGGAACGCTGCAATTTATAGGACGTGCCCAAGTCTCCGTGCAACAACCCCCACAGAAACCTGAAATACCTTATTATCCAGGGGTCGTCTAAGTGCATCTGGGCGCGAACCCTCGCTACTACGTCGGCGCTGACCTTTTCCTTCATCATCAAAGCCACCGGATCGCCCGGAACGACGTTCAGCAATACAAATACGAGAAAAGTCACGCACAAGAGGATAGGGATCGATATGAGCAGTCTGTTCAATATATATTTCCACACTTAATAAATCACCCTTCTTGCTGTGATATTGATCAAAACATCGAAAATGAATAACCAGGCTTTATCCTCAAAGAAACAGGTTTATAGGTTTTAAGAGAAGTCTTTAGGTAGCTCTGGCTAAAAGACACACCACAACATTCGTTAACGTTGTGCCGCTAAATTAACGTTGTGTGGGAACCCGACTTTTTTGAGGGAAACCCTATATCGCTTTTTTAAGATATCGTTTCATTCTCTGATTTATCATCACCCATCAGGTGCCAAAAACCCTGTTTGCCCTATTGACTTTTGTTTCCTCTTTCTGCAACACGGCACCAGGCACCTTAATCGACGTCATTCGACATTCGTTTCGTAATATGACAGGTCGCTCCAACCGTTCCACGGAACGACGAATTTCTTCACCCTTGGGGCACGCACGTATAGGCTGTCTCTTATACACATCTTACGCTGCCGCCGAAGGGAGTAGAGTGG
>DGDP01000091.1:0-3472 GCA_002385485.1 Acetomicrobium sp. UBA3949
AAAGTCTGCTTTAACGGGTTGCCGTAAAGCGCTATGAACCTGGTGTCAACATTTGGACAAAACATCTTTACCCCTCCCATTTAATTTAAAATACGATTACTACTTTTCCAGTTCAGGATCGTAAAATTCGCCAAAAAGCTCCTCATCCGACGGGCGATCCTCAGGGACGGGTTTCGATACCCATGTCGTATTCATGTAGTGTTTAAGATAGATATTTTCGGATACGATGTTGCCGCCCCATGTGCCACAGCCCATGCTCGACGTCATCGGCATCCCGTTGGTAAACGACCCTGCGTTCGCCTTGGATTGAGGTTGACGCACCATGATGCGGCTTACGGGAGCCTCCAACGCCAGCCGGTTGATATGGTCCTCGTCAAAAGAATAAATTCCGCAGGAATGCCCCTTTCCGCCCACTTCAAAGATGGCATGCATCATCTCTATGGCCTGATCGAATCCCTTGTATTTATAGAGGGCAAGGAGTGTGGTCAGCTTTTCGCCCGAGAAGGGATGTTCTTTGCCTATACCGTCGCCCATGACCATGATGAACTTCCTGTCCTCGGGGATGGAAAAACCGGCTATGTTTGCCAGCTTTTGGGGAGGAATGGCTACCGTATTTGGGGTGCGATGCCCTTCGGCGTCCCACATTACGGCGCGCAGCTTCGCCTTTTCTTCCTCGTTTGCCAGATAGCCGCCCTCTTTGATGAGCTGGGCCACCATGGCATCGAAGATGCTCTCCTCTATTATTAAATTGCCGTCCGCCGAACAGCCGGAGCCGTAATCGGAGGTCTTGCTCAACATGGTGTTGTGGGCAGCTTCTTCGATGTTTGCCGTCTCGTCTATTATCATGGTAGCGTTCCCTGCACCAACCCCGTAAGCGGGCTTTCCGGAGCTGTAAGCGGCGCGCACGACGCCCTGAGCGCCCGTCGCCATGACCAAATCGACCTTGGACATGAGGTAGTTTGCCATGGGTATGGTGGGATTGGGCAGGCACTGCAGGATATCTGCAGGAGCGCCTTCCCTTTCAAGGGCCTCGCGCATCAATCTCACCGTCTCCATCGATGTGTTTTTCGTGCGCGGATGGGGGGAGAAGATTATGACGTCTCTTGCCTTAATCCCGTATATAGCGCCGCCTGCAGGCGTAAGGTCCGGGTTTGTGGAAGGAATGAGAAATCCGATTACCCCGGCAGGCTTTCCGTATTTGACTATCCCCTTTTCCGGTATCTCCTCGATGATGCCGACGCTTTTTTGTCTCAAGGCGTCCCTGAGGACCCCTCTTATCTTGAACCTCTTGTTCATGCGAGTGACGGGATCGCCAAGCCCGCTTTCCTCAATGCCCATGTCGACCAACCGCTTGAAGGTCTTCTTGTTTGCCACGGCCCAAGCGACGGCCTGACACAACCTGTCGACCCTGGCCTGGTCGTAAGTCTCGATCACCTTGAAGGCCTTCTTTGCCCGCTCAATGGCCTCGTCGACGATACGCACCTGTTCTTCCGTGAGTTCCTTTGCCATGATAACATTATGCCTCCTGTTAATATAATTTATTAAAATTTTTCGGCTACAGGCCGCACGGGGTGGCCTTGCCCGTCAATACCCTCGCCATATGGCTGTTAAGCGCGTCGGGGGCAAACTTCGCCAGCTCAAGAGCTGCCTTCACAAGTTTTTTGATGTCGATGCCCGTAGGAACACCTAGGTTTTCAAGCATGTTCACAAGATCTTCGGTCGCAACATTTCCCGCTGCTCCCGGAGCAAAGGGACACCCTCCAAAGCCTCCAAATGAAGACTCAAGCGAGTTTATCGGGAAGCTCAAGGCCGCAAAGGCGTTGGCCAGCGCCATGCCTCGAGTGTCGTGAAGGTGCAGTCCGAGCTCGAGCCCTGAGGGCAGCGTCGCAAAGATCTCCTCGAAGAAGCTTTCTACTTGAAGCGGATTTGCCACCCCTATCGTATCGGAAAAGATGAAACGCCTTATCCCGAGGTCCATGCCGCGTCTTACCATATTGATAACCTTCGAGACGGGCTGAAGCCCTTCAAAAGGACAGCCAAAGGTGGTAGGAAGGGATAAGATGACGTGGGGAGCATCCTTAACAGCCGAAAATTCCCGGACGATCTTTTCAAGCTCAGCAAATGACTCATCTATCGTGTGCCGCACGTTTTCTTTGTTGTGGCTTTCACTGACTGAGATGACGAAGTTTATGGCGTCCATCTTCATCTCCAACGCCACCCTTGCGCCAAAGAGGTTGGGCACGAGGGCCGTCAAAAAAAGGTCCTTGTGTTGGCGTGCCTTAATCGCCCCTACGACCTCTTTGGCGTCCGCCATCTGTGGGATCGCCTTAGGGCTTACGAAAGAGGTGATCTCCATCTCCTTGACGCCCGCATCGATGACGGTCTCTATCATCTCTATCTTCTTTTCCGTCGGGATGAAGGCCTTTACATTTTGAAAACCGTCGCGCGGCCCCACCTCAACTACCCTTACGTCTTTGTTAATCTGTCTCATGATCGGTCAATCCCTTTTTTAAAAAAATTCACTCGGGCGCTTCTTGTAAATGTTGTTTATGTCCCAAACCCCGTCAGTGGGCACGGGTGCGTTTTCCATGTAGACCTCGATCAGGCACGGTTTATTGCTGTCGAGGGCTTCCTTTAGAGCCTTTTTGAACTCATCGGCCTTGCTAACACGAACCCCCTTGATGCCGTAGGCATTGGCTATGGCTGCAAAATCCGGGGAGTAAGGCTCGCCTGTCGGTTTTTCGAAGACCGTTCCAAACATCGTGTCGTAGTGGCTTTTTTCAAGCAGCGCGATCGTCCCGAAGGCCGCGTTGTTCATGACCACCCAGACGACGGGAATATCGTATTGTGCGGCAGTAGCCATAGGCGAAGGATTGGCTCCCATGGCACCGTCTCCAATGAGGGCGATGACCTTGCGGTCGGGCCTTGCCAGCTTCACGCCAAGGGCTGCCGACGGCCCGTAACCCATGGTACAAAGCCCTCCCGGGGTTATGAAGGTGCCCGGCACGTAAATGGGAAATTGCTGGCCCACACCATTTTTGTTCCATCCCACGTCGGTAACGACGTAGCCGTCCTGCGGTAAAACTTCCCTCAAATCGGCCAGGATCCTTTCGGGACGCATAGGATATTGATCGCTTTTTATAAATTTTTCCCTTTGTTTTTCGAAGTCCTGTTTATAAGAAGCAATTGCAGAGATCACTTCAGGGCGTTTGAAACCTTTGGGATATTTTTCCTTGGCTACCTTTAAGATGACTTTCAAGGCATTTTTAACGTCCGCAACGGCACCAATTTCCGTCTTGTAATTTCTTCCTATTTCCTGAGCATCTATATCGATGTGGATTAGCTTGGTAGGAGGAATGTTGAAGGTCACGTCCCTGTACCATGAGCTGCAGTCGGCCTCGGACATCCTGGTGCCTAAAGCTAATATTGCGCTTGCCTCACGGGCCATTTTGTTAGTGAAATAAGTTCCCCA
>DGDP01000091.1:3787-4633 GCA_002385485.1 Acetomicrobium sp. UBA3949
CGGCAGCAATGACGCCTCCGCCGGCATATACTGCGGGAAGTTTCGCTTTGGCCAGTAAGTCCACGATCTGCTCGGCCGTCTCCTCGTCCAGTGATGGCTTTGCCGGCGAAAGGAGGTTGTCGATCCTCTGCTGGAACAAGGACACGTCGATCTGCTCGGAAAATATGTCCATTGGAATCGACACCAATACGGGTCCGGGCCTACCCGACACGGCAAGCCTAAAGGCTTTGTCCAAGATCTCAGGAAGCGCTTCAGGAAAATCGACTCGCCAAGCCCGCTTCACGAAGGGACGATATATCTCGTACTGACTTGCATCGGCATGCATGTTAACCTCCTGATGAGGATGCTTGCCGTAATAATAGGAAGGTACGTCGCCTGCGATGACCACAAGGGGTATAGAATCAAGTCCGGCTTCTGCTACGCCGGTGGTAGCGTTAGTCATACCCGGCCCAAGATGGACCAAGGCTACGCCGGGCAACTTCATGCCTGACGCTCTGGCATAACCGTCTGCAGCGTGAGCAGCAATTTGCTCGTGTCTGACGCTTATGTATTTTATTTTGCTGTCCTCCAAAGCATCGAGCATCGCAATTACCGTATGTCCGCAAAGCCCGAAGATGTGTTCGACGCCTTTTTTCTCTAGAAAATTCACTATCTGATAAGCCACAAGATCCTTCATTTCTTTGCCTCCTTATAATTCTTTAAAATAAAATTTACGGTAGTAAAACATCGCTGTTTAACATGCCTTATACTTGCTCATCGCTTTTCTAATCGTTCAGGTAAAGGGAATAAAGCAGCTTGTAAACTTCCCTTAGCTCGTCTGCCGGTATCTGTCCAGGGGCAGATGAG
>DGDP01000019.1 GCA_002385485.1 Acetomicrobium sp. UBA3949
TGTGTATAAGAGACAGGTATTATATTCTATTAATTATTTTAGATCGGATCAAATTTCTTTTCGTGTACTAAGAAAAAGAATATTATAAAAATAAAGACGTCTTTTAAAAATGATAAACAAATGAAAGATTACAAAGTAAAACGTCGAAAGTCTAATGTATATTTCATTAAAATTTCAAAGAAAGTTTATATTCACAATTCTCAGCCCATGAAGAATAAGGAGGAAAGAAAAATGCAGATAATTTTAGGATTGTTAGCAATATTAATCGTCTTTACCCTTTCCTATCTTATGTCAAATGATAAAAAAAATATTAATTATAAAGGTATTATAATTATGTTGGCTTTACAGCTTGTTATTACATGGTTTATGTTTTCCACACAGATTGGGGCAATGATTATTAATGGAGTATCCTCTGTATTTAATAAATTATTAGAGTTTGGATCAGCTGGAATTCAATTTGTATTAGGAGGTTTCGTATTACAAGAAGGAGGCGTGTTCTTCTTTAATGTATTATTGCTAATTGTTTTTTTTGCCACTATATTGTCCGTATTAACCTATTTAAAAATTTTACCAACCATGATTCAATGGGTAGGTGGATTGGTTTCTAAAGTAACCGGATTACCTAAAATAGAATCCTTTAATGGGGTAAATAGTATCTTTTTTGGTCAATCAGAAGCACTATTAGCAATTAAGTCACAATTTCATCACTTAAATGAAAATCGACTTTATACAGTAAGTGCCTCTGCTATGAGTTCTGTATCTGCTACTATTGTTGGTTCTTATATTCAGATTTTGCCAGAAAAATATATTTTAATTGCATTACCCTTAAATATGTTCAGTTCTTTAATTATTTCTTCATTTATTGCTCCAGTAAAAGTATCCAAAGAAGAGGATGAAATAGATATCACAGATGTTTGTAATGGTAAAAGCCTTTTCGATGCAATGGGTAATGGAGCATTAGATGGAGGAAAGGTAGCATTAATTGTTGCAGCAAACTTAATTGCCTTCATTGCATCTTTGGAATTAGTAAATTGGGTTATTCAATCGGTTTTTGCTGGAGTGACTTTACAACAAATTTTAGGTTATGTTTTTGCACCCATTGGATACCTTATGGGAATTCCAGCTGGTGAATTGATAAAAGCAGGATCTATTATGGGGACTAAAATTGTGACCAATGAATTTGTTGCCATGTTAGAATTTCAGCCATTATTAGAAGGGATTTCAGAAAAAACCATTGGAATTGTAACTGTATTTTTAACCAGTTTTGCAAATTTTTCTTCTATTGGGATTATTGCGGGAACTGTAAAAGGAATTGATACAGAAAAAGCAAGTGTCGTTTCTAAATTTGGAATGAAACTTTTAGGGGGTTCTATCTTAACATCTATTTTATCAGCAACCATTGTAGGATTATTCATTTAAATATATGGGAATTTATTCCTATGAATTGTTTAAATTTTATGATGTGGATAACATTATTCGTATTGAAAGTGCAAGTTCCCTACAAGAAGATTTGAAAATAAGAGACATTGCCTTTGGGATGGGGGCATGCACCAACTCTAGTTTTGCTAGACAATTTGAATTACCTGGAGATTTTGCTCCCTATAAACGCTAATATAAAACTGAGCCAAAAACGGCAGTAGTGCTCACGTAAAAGTGAGCCACCCCAACCGAATTCCTCCTATCATGCAATTAGGACAGACGCATGAAGGAGGAGGAAAAAGGATGGTGGTTGGGGTGGACCAGTACAAGCGTATCAGAAAAATGGCGGCAGAAGAGGGACTCTCCCAAAGGGAGGTCGCGAGGCGGCTTGACATATCCAGAAACACCGTCTCCAGGTACTGCAAGGGCGAACACATGCCCTGCGAGGCTAAAGATAGGGGGCGTAAGCCTTCGGTAGTCACCGGTGAAGTGGAAGATTTCATCCGGTCCTGCCTCGATCGGGACAAGGACCCGGAAGTACTAAAGAAGTAGCGCCACACGGCGAGGCGCATATACGAACGGCTCGTGGAGGAAAAGGGCTTCACCGGGGGCGAGTCCACCGTCAGAAGGTGGGTGAACCTCTTGCGCGACGAATCTGGCGAGGCATACATGCCGCTGCACTTTGCGCTGGGTGAAGCCGCCCAGGTGGACTGGGGAGAGGCTACATTCTATCTGCGCGGAGAAAGGACCAGGGCGAACCTGCTCTGCTTCAGGCTGTGCGGAAGTCGGCACATAGATGTCCGAGCATACCCCCGGAAGGACCTTGAAAGTTTTCTCGAAGGGCACATCGGGTTCTTCGAGCGTATAGGAGGCGTCCCTCGCACCATGATATACGACAACCTCCGCACAGCGGTGCTCAAAGACTGGGGCAAGCGTGCCGTCTACCAAAAGGGGTTCGAGCGGTTCTCGGCCCATTACGCCTTCACGCTAAGGTTTTCGCAACATCGGCAAGGGAAACGAGAAGGGTCTGGTCGAGGGGTTGGTGGGATACGCCCGCCGGGCCGTCTTCGTCCCCATGCCGTGGGTGGACTGCTGGGAGGAACTCAACGCATCCTTGGCCGAGCGGTGCGACAGGTACAAAAAGCGCCATATCCGCGGCATGAACCTGAGCGTCGCCGAGCTCTTCGAAGCCGAGCGGAAGCTGCTTCTTCCCCTTCCCGCAGTGCCCTACGAGGCGGCCCTGGTGAAGACTCTCAAGGTGGACCATTTCAGCACCATAGGCATAGACGGGAACCGGTACTCCGTCCCCGTAGAACACGCTGGGCGCCACGTGACGGCAAAGCTGTCCGCCTTCCGTCTCGAGGCCTTCTACCGGGGCAAGAAGATAGCCAGCCATGACAGGTGCTTCGACAAGAAGCGTACCATCTACGAGCTGGGACACTACATCCCGCTTCAAGAAGCCTCGCTCCGTCAACAACGCCGCAGCTGTGGCAGAACTCGAGGTCCCGCCACAGCTGCGTGAGTTGGCCGCGAGGTCGGAAGATCCCGACCGGGTCATGGTCCACATCCTCAAGCTCTGTACGGAGCACGGCATACATCGCGTCGCCGAGGCTGCAAGACGCGGGCCGGCGCTTTCACTCGACGCCCTTCGCCTGGCGTTGTGGGAAAAAGACGGGAACAGGGTGGAAGAAAAACTGTCTACACCGGACGTCAGAGTCGAAACCGTGGACCTGGGTTCCTACGACCAGCTCCTGGAGAAGGCGGAATCATGAAACCCGACGTGGCAGCACGCATATCGATCCTCGCGAAGCGGCTGCGCACCCCTTCGTTTCGCGAATGCGGCCCGCTCCTGCGGGAGGCCCGGGAACAGGGCCTGGATTACGAGGCCTTCCTGCTTCTGCTCCTCGAGCAGGAGGTTCGGCAACGGGACGACAAGGCACGGCAGAAGCGGCTGCGGGCGGCACGGTTCCCCCTGGCAAAAAGCCTCGACGAATTCGACATGTCCCGGCTGGCGAACGTCTCAGAAGCCTCAATCTGGGACCTGGCTTCTGGGGACTTCGTGGACCGCAGGCAGAACGTTATCCTCGTGGGGAACCCCGGTACCGGAAAGACTCATCTGGCCATTGGTTTGGGAAGGAGGCTCTGCGAGAAGGGATTCTCGGTCCGTTTCACACAGGCTGCGTCACTGGCGACGGAACTTTCCGAAGCCGCAGAGGACAAGGTGCTGGGACGGCTTCTCAAGACACTTGAAAGAGTCGATCTCCTGATTCTGGACGAGCTCTCCTACGTGTCCTTTACGAAAAGCCAGTCGGAACTCTCCTTCCACGCCTTGTCGGCAAGGAACGAGAAAGGGAGCGTGATGATAACGACGAATCTCGAGTTTTCCAAATGGACGGAGCTTTTCCCCGATCTCATGCTGGCGGCGGCTATGATCGACAGGATCACACACCGCTCACATATCCTCGACATGAACGGGGCTTCCTATCGCTTGGCTGAGACGAAAAGACAACAGTCGAAGGGAGGTGGCTCAGTTTAAATGAGCGCATGGCTCAGTTTTACATGAGCACGGGTGGCTCACTTTTGATGAGCACGTGGCTCAGTTTTATATGGACATTCGCATGCTCCCATCACTTCCTTTGAACTCCTACAAAAAGCAGTGAAGGTTGCAGAAAATAGAAAGGTCTATTATAAAGTAGGAAATTTCTTATCTTCGGATACTTTTTATGATGATTCCCAAAGAACCATGGATTGGGCAAAAATGGGTGTTCTTTGTGTAGAGATGGAAGCAGCTGCTCTTTATATGAATGCAGCAAGAGCAGGAAAAAATGCCTTAGCTATCTGTACTATTTCTGATTCTATTGTAACAGGAGAACAAACTACTTCTGAAGAACGACAAAATAGTTTCCATGAAATGATGGAAATTGCATTAGTAATTGCATAAGATTGAACAAGAAAGAAACGGTTCATATTTTTTAAAATGTCATTTCTTTTTAACATGTTATAAGACCTATACGATTTACAGTAAGAAACAGCTGATTAAGGCTGAAAACTAAATATGGCATTGCCTAATTAATTTAAAATAATTCATCAAGAGAAATAGCATGGATGAAAAGGTATACCCCAAGGGCCTAGCTGTATCTTTGATAATTAAAGAAAATATTAAGCATTTCGATCCAAAAGTTTCGCAGGAACTGGTATCAGCTTTAGGTTTGTATCCGCCGGGGACGATTGTGGAGTTGTCCGACGGCAACATAGCCGTTGTAATTGCCTGCAATGAGGGTGATTTGTTTCGACCCACAGTTAAGCTGATGGGCTCCTGGGCAGAAGTTACCTCCGCTAATGGAAGCGATGGAAAGGTAATGAACTTGAGAAATACCCCCTATTTGTACATAAAAAAAGCCATAGGGAACTTCAGTAAATAAGACAGATCTGTTCTAAGTATATTGCTCTCGAACATCCAGGATGGCCGGTTTGAGTTTCTTCAAAAAATAAAGCGATACGAAGAAGGCAACTACGGAAGATACGGGCTGACACCACCATACTCCGTCTATGCCAAACATTGCGTTCAAAAGCAGTGCTGCGGGATATCGAACTAAAATATTTCGTATAATCTGAGCATAAAAATTATATTGCGTATAGCCTGCGCCAAGAAAAAGACCGCCAATGATGATAGTCAAGGCTATGAGAGGGTAGGCCGTCGTCGACGCCCTTATGGAGGCGACCGAATAGCTTAGAGTCAGTCCTTCGGGCTTGAAGACAGCGAGAAACGTCGAGGGAAATGCGTACAAAAGGACGCCAACGCTACACATCAATATGAAAGCCCACTTGCATGCAAAGGCAAGCCCCTCTTTGACCCTTTCTATCTCTCCTTTTCCCAAATTATAGGCGACGAA
>DGDP01000005.1 GCA_002385485.1 Acetomicrobium sp. UBA3949
GAGCAAACTGCAAGGGATTGTATCGAATACATTTGGGGCGTACAGGCCAAATTAAATGAAGAGCGCCTGGAAAAGATGTTGAAGGAACGCCCTCAAATCCAGGTCATCAAGCTCACAGAAGAGGAACGTCAAGCCTTTAAGGATCTAACTAAACCAGTCATCGATAAGTACATCGAAATGTCTGGTGAAACCGGAAAGCAAATTCTCGACCAGTTGTTGAAGGAAATCGCCGAAGCTGAGGAAATGTTTGGTAAATAGATGTAATGCAATATTGGGGGGATGGGATCTCAAAGGTTTCATCCCCCGACAAAAAAGCGAGAAGGGATCTAAAAGATGATCTACACAGTCAAAGGCGATCAGATTTCTTACGGAGAAGTGATAGGAATTTTGTTAATAGAAAACTACGTCCCCTTCATTCCGGGGGATGTGGCAAATGCGACAACTTATAGCTATCCCGTGCGTTTTCAGAGGATCGATGGAGTGACCCACAGGCATCTTTTTGATCATGACAGATCGGTCAAAGAGAAAGTGTTTGAGGCTTCGAAAAAACTCGTAAAAGAAGGAGTTAAAGCCATAACGGGAGATTGCGGTTTTTTGGCCTTATTTCAGGAAGAACTAAAAGAAGAGATGAATGTCCCTGTTTTCTTATCGAGCCTTATGCAACTTCACTTTATCAAAGAAATTATCCCTGCAGGGTCGAATATTGGGATAATTACCGCAAACTCCGCCTCCCTTACGGGCGATATATTTGGTGCCGTAGGTATCAATTTTACAGATCGTTTAATTATAAAGGGCTTAGAAAATAAAAGACATTTCAAGGAATCCGTGATAGATGAGGCAGGTTTCCTCGACACTGAGAAGCTGGAAAAAGAGGTCGTGGGAGCAACCAGAGAATTAAAAGAAAAAACTCATAATATGGCAGCTATTTTGCTCGAATGCAGTCTCCTTCCTCCTTATGGGAAGGCTGTATCTGAAGTCGTCAACGTTCCTGTTTTTGATTATATAACTATGATCGATTACGTATATTCTGCAGTTATTAAAAGGAACTTTAATGGATATATGTAATTAATAAAATTTGTCAAACAAAAAAATATAATTTTATCGTAATATAAATTTTAATATATATTTTTTTAAATATTAATATGAAAATGGAGGAATTAGAATGCATAGAGTATTGAGATTTGATGTTTCAGAATACAAAGAACGCGTAAGACGAGTCAAAGAAAGAATGGATGCTAACGGGATAGAACTTCTTTTCCTTATCGATCCTGCAAATATGAATTATCTCACCGGTTACGATGGCTGGTCCTTTTACGTTCATCAGGGCGTTTTGCTCACGTTAGAAGATGATCAACCACACTGGTTCGGGCGCCAGCAGGACAGCAACGGCGCCCGCATTACCACCTGGCTTGATGAAGAACATATTCACGGATACCCCGATTTTTACGTTCAATCCCGATACACTCACACGATGGTCTACGTTGCAAATTTAATAAAGGAACTTAAATATGAAAACAAGAACATAGGCGTCGAAATGGACAATTACTGGTATTCGGCCAAATCAATGAATGTTCTGCACCAAGAGCTTCCCTGTGCCATCTTTAAAGACGCCACAAACTTGGTCAACTGGGTTAGGACAATAAAATCTCCAGCAGAAATTAACTACATGAGGCAGGCCGCTAGAATCTGCGAAAATGTGATGCAGACCGCCATCGATGCAATCGACATCGGCATATGGGAGAAGGACGCGGCATCCAAGGTCGTTGCCGCTCAAATCGCTGGAGTCGGCGAATACGGAGGTGATTGTCCCGCGATATTTCCCATAATGCCCTCCGACATCAGGACGTCTACGGCTCATCTCACCTTCGATCCAGACAGAAAGTACCAAAAGGGTGATGTCGTACTGCTGGAACTTTCCGGTTGCAGATTTAGATATCATGCACCTCTTTCACGCACCCTCTATTTGGGAGAGCCACCCGAGGGACTTAGAAAAATCGCCCAGGTTGTAATCAATGGATTGCAAACAACTCTGGATTTTATTAAACCTGGTATTACGGCAGAAGAGGTGGAGTTGAGGTGGAGAAAATGTCTGGAAGGAACGGGCGTAGAAAAACCTTCAAGAGTCGGATATGCTTTCGGTTTAAATTATGTGCCCGATTGGGGAGAACATACAGTAAGTTTAAGGCCGGGCGATAAGACAATACTTAGACCTAGTATGACAATTCATTTCATGCCGGGGATATGGTTAGACGAATTCGGATTTGAATGCAGTGAGCCCTTCTTGGTAACTGAAAAGGGGTGCGAAAAGCTGATCAACTTTCCCGAGGAGCTTTTCATTAAGTGATAATGACAATTTATTCTAAATAATAAATGAAGAGGTGGTATGTAGTATGAAAAACGTATGGGAAACCGCAAGATATTACTTAAAAGTGGCAGCTGAGGCTATTAACCTCGAGCCGGAGATAACGGAAAGGTTGAGCACTCCTATGCGCTTCGTAGAATTCACCATTCCCGTTCGCATGGACAATGGGGATAAGAAATTGTTTGTAGCCTATCGTTCCCACCACTGCGACGCCTTGGGGCCCTGCAAGGATGGAACAAGGGTAAAACCGGATCTCACACCCGAGGAGATAAAGGCTCTATCGATGTTCATGAGCATAAAGCACGCCATAGGAGACATTCCTGCCGGCGGAGGCAAGGGCGGCATCAAAGCCGATCCATATTCAATGAGCAAAGGAGAATACGAGCGTCTGATACGCGGATTCATCAGAAGATTGGTTCCCAAGGGAGCTATGATCGATGTTCCGGGAGCCGACATAGGCACAGGAGAAGAACAGATGGCATGGATGTTGGACGAATACGAGCAAATAACAGGAATGCACAGCCCCGCCGCAATCAATGATAAGCCAGTAGCCCTTGGAGGGTCTAAGGGTGGATATGAAGCTACAGGACGAGGTGTTGCCCTGTGTACTTTCGAGGCATGCAAGGATCTGGGATTTGAATTCGATAAAACGACAGTTGCTATACAGGGTTTCGGCCAGGTAGGCAGCGTAACGGCAAAAATGCTTTTTGAAAAGGGGTTCAAGATCCTCTGTGTCAGCGACATATACGGAGCAATTTACGATCCCAAAGGCATAAACATAACCAATCTGCTTGAATACGTCAAAAATACAGGTAAGGTCGTCGAATTTCCCGGTGCGCAGTCTATAGATAGCAGAAAGTTATTTGAATTGGATGTGGATGTCCTCATACCGGCAGCTGTACAGGACGTCATCACCGAAGATAACGCCGACAGGATAAAAGCCAAGCTAGTCGTGGAAGCCGCAAACGGGCCGACGACTCCGGAAGCCGATGCAATACTGTCGCGTAAAGGCATAAGGCTCATTCCCGATGTCCTGGCAAACTCGGGCGGTGCCATAGTATGTCATTTTGAACGCATTCAAGGATTGAGCAACGACTGGTGGGAAGAGGAAAAGGTCTATCAGATGCTTGAAAAGAGGATCCTTGGCGCCTATAAAGAAATATCATCGATTGCCCAAGAATTGAAAGTAACACGTCGCACAGCTGCATGGGCCTACGCCTTGAGGAAAATAGCGGAGGCCATGCGCTTGAGGGGATGGAGTTAGGAGGTGAAAGAAATGGCATTGATATTTGAAGTTTCCGAATATCAGGAACGGCTTCGCAAAGTCAAAGAAAGCATGCTCCGAAAGGGCATCCAGGTCCTCATCGTAAGCGACCCAGCGAACATGAATTATCTGACCGGTTACGACGGCTGGTCCTTTTATGTCCATCAAGGACTGGTAATCGCTTTGGATTACGACGAGCCTATCTGGTGGGGTCGGGGAATGGACGCCAACGGTGCAAAGCTTACCACCTGGTTGAAACACGACAACATTAGACCTTACGCAGACGACTACGTCCAAAATGTCTTCAAGCATCCCATGAGCTTCGTGGCAAATATACTGCGAGAAATGGGTTGGGAAAACAGACACATAGGAGTAGAAAAGGACAACTACTGGTTTACGGGGCAGTGTCTGGATGTGCTGCGAGAAGAGTTACCGAAAGCTAAAATTCACGATGCCACAAGCCTGGTCAACTGGATCCGAACTATTAAATCACCTGCGGAAATAAAGTACATGAGAGAAGCGGCCAAGGTTTGTGAACACGTCATGAAAACGGCCATTGACTCCATAGAAGTCGGCAGGCTCGAAAGCGAAGCAGCTGCCAATGTCTATCATGCCATGATAAAGGGCACTGATGAATTTACTGGGGATCATCCTGCGATATTCCCGATAATGCCAACAAATGAACGAACATCTGCGGCCCACTTGGGCTGGAAACCCGATAGAAAATACGCACCCGGCGACATCGTTCTCCTCGAACTTTGCGGTGTCAGATTTAGGTATCATTGCCCATTGTCACGAACGGTTTATATAGGCGATCCGCCCAAGGAACTCAAGGAGATAGCAGACGTCGTGATCGATGGTATTGCCAAAACTCTGGATTTCATAAAACCGGGCGTTACAGCAGAGGAGATCGAGGCAAAATGGCGGGAAGCCATATCGGGTTCCAGAGTAGTCAAGCCTTCAAGGCTCGGCTACGCCTTTGGTTTAAATTACGTCCCCGACTGGGGCGAGCACACTGTAAGCCTACGTCCTGGAGATAAGACCATAATAAAACCGGGAATGACTATTCACCTGATGCCGGGGATATGGCTTGATGAGTTTGGGTTTGAGTGCAGCGAACCCTTCTTGGTAACTGAAAAGGGGTGCGAGACGTTCCTAAACTTCCCGCGCAAAATTTTCACCAAGTAGAGCATCTTCGTAGTTTAAAGCACATAATCAGACATCTCCCAGGCATACATAAATACCTGCAATTGCCTGGGAGATGTCTGATAGATAAATCTATATCCTGGAGAGGAATGGGGTTTGAGATGACTTTCCTGAAGAGTTTAAACAAGGAAATAGAGGAACTTAAAGACGAGCTCATCGAATTGAGAAGGGATTTTCACATGTATCCCGAGCTCGGATTTAAGGAGGTAAGGACTTCTGAAAGGGTAGCCGAATATTTGAAGCGATTAGGGCTTGAAGTGAGGGAAAAGATAGCCCACACCGGCGTTGTAGCTATATTAGAAGGCAAAGAAGAAGGCAAAACGGTGATGCTTCGTTCGGATATGGACGCTTTGCCCGTTGAAGAGCAAAACAGAGTACCCTATCGCTCCCGAAGCGAAGGAATCATGCATGCCTGCGGACACGATGGACATATGGCGATGTTGCTGGTAGCGGCGAAGATATTGTCGCGCCATAAAGAGGAAAT
>DGDP01000118.1 GCA_002385485.1 Acetomicrobium sp. UBA3949
GGCTTACTCCATAGATTTGATCCATCAAATTAAACTGCAGGGAGCCGTCATAGATCACATTCCTTTGGGTTACTCCATCTTTATGGAGCATGCCAAAAAATACGCCTTGGACGAAGAGACAGCTTTGGCAATTGGCCACATCATAATAAGCCATCACGGAAAGAAGGAATTCGGCTCTCCTGTGTTGCCCAGCTCACCTGAGGCCCTGATAGTCTCTGCAGCTGATGAGCTCGATTTTCTCATTTACTGTTGGGATGCGGCCTCTCCGACGGACGATCTTGCTTTGTCCGAATACAATGGGCTAGCTCAGAGGCGTTTCTGGAAGTCTTAAATTACGAAGACCCGACTCATTAACGAATATCTCTTCAAATCCTCCGTGAGGATAAGGAAGAAGCATTTTTTCTGCTCTTGCTAGGTCGTAAAAGTCGTTTATGTTAAAAAAGGACCTATGGTAATTTTTCACTGCATTCATATCGCTTTCTTCCGAGATGGATAAATTTACGGAAGGATAAAAGTCCTTTATCTTTCTTTTGCCATGGCCGTATATGATTTCGGCTTCTTTTAAACAAGAACGGTGATAAAAGGCATGCAAAGGCTCCAAAAAGCCCTTAAATCGCGGCACCACTGCTTGCGAATTCTCATTTTTAAGGCCGTAAATATGTTTAACCAGGGATCTATTAATGAAAGGCATGTCGCATCCTGCCAGAAAAAGCCACTCCTTCTTCGAGACCCTCAACGCCTCTAAAAGTCCCAGTAGAGGTCCTTGACCTGCATCCGAATCACATATTACGTTAATGTGATAGCATGACGGAATGGATGAATGAATTGATAGAATTCGATCGTAATCGCAGCGTGAGGTCACGATAATTATATTGTCAAAAATTTTGTTCATGTTTTGCAATACCAACTCCAGCAGGTAGGTGTGGCCCAATTTGATAAATGCCTTATTACGACCTACCCTTGAGCCTTTGCCGCCTGCAAGAATTACGGCGGTTATACCGCTAAGAGCATCTTCTTTCGCTTCAAGATCCACTTCAAGATCACCGTTCTTTAAAGGACTGTTTTTGTATTATATAATCATCACGACGCTTGAAGCAAATACGTTACGACTTGAAAATATAATAAATACATGATGATCTGAAGGAGGAATATTTACGATGGATCGCGATTTTCTCGCAGAGGCAAAAGAGCTTCATGAAAAATACTTCGTTGCCGATGTCCATTACGACTTGCTGCCACTGGTATGGGAAAGGCGCCAGAGAGGCGAAAGAAAGGTTATAGAAAATCATTACATTCCCTCTTTTAAAGAGGGAGGCGTCGATTTAGTGGTCTCATCGCTTTTCATTTCCGACGAATATCTGCCAGAAATGGCTTTGAGGCGGGCCTTGGATTACGTAAGCGCGTTACATAAGGAGATGGAAGAAAGCCCTGGGCTTTTTGCGCTTTGTCGAAATACAGATGAAATAAAGCGGGCGAGATCATCGGGAATGGTGGCCTTGTTGCTTTCCTTCGAGGGGGCAGAACCGCTGGGCAACGATATAAACCTGCTCAGGATATTTTACGAACTTGGGGTCAGGGGTTTGGGGATCGTTTGGAGCAGGAGAAATTACGCAGCAGACGGCTGTCACTTTGAGGCAAAAGAAGAGGGCCGAAAAGGAGGGCTGACGAACTTCGGAGTGCAACTGCTTCGGGAGGCCGAAAGGCTGGGAATGTACGTAGACATAAGCCACTTGAACGACGAAGGTTTAGATGACGTATTAAAATTTAGCAATAAACCCCTACTGGCCTCACACTCAAACTGCAGAAAACTTGTCCCATCCATGCGCAACCTCAGGGATGAACAAATTCTTGAAATTGCAAAACGGGGCGGTGTCATTGGC
Organism: Acetomicrobium sp. UBA3949; assembly: GCA_002385485.1. Classification (GTDB taxonomy): domain Bacteria; phylum Synergistota; class Synergistia; order Synergistales; family Acetomicrobiaceae; genus Acetomicrobium. The sequence continues at coordinate 1,881 of DGDP01000118.1, forward strand.
ATGAACGCCTATAGCAAATTTGTCAAAGATGACGGCGAAAACATCAAAGCCAAGGATCTGGCGGATCATGTGTATCATATATACGAACTTGCCAGATCCTACGAGAATATTTGTTATGGCTTTGACTTCTGTGACGAGATCCATCAGCTGTCAGGGTCGGAGAGCAAGGGCTACGATTGCATTAAAGGCCACAGTCGCTGCTTTGAGCTGGCTGCCGAACTCATCGCAAGGGGGATTGACGAAAAGGAAATTGCAGGAGTAATGGGCGAAAACTTTCTTAGATTTCTCGAAGTTACCATAGGCTAGGGGGATTAAAAATGAGGCGAGGTCCGTCGTGTCGCAATTTGAAACCTCGCCCTATTTTTTACCACTTATTTAAATGAATCTTGTTCCACCTGAGTTCGGTCGAGTCATGAGGAGCTTTTTCTTCGGCGGGATAGCCTATCGCGACAAGACAAACCACTCTGTATTCTCTCGGAATGTTCAATAAGGCGCGGACGTAATCTTCTGCGTTCACCTCCGGCGAATGCATGCGGTTTCTTATCTGTATCCAACAAGACCCCAATCCAAGGGACAAGGCAGTTAACTGTACTATAATAGCAGCTATGGATGCATCCTCTATCCAGGTATCGTTTGCTTTTTCGTTCCCGAGCACTGCAAGGCAGAGGGGTGCTTCCTTTAAAAATGCGGAGCTTTGCCCTCTTGTGTCGGCCAATCTGTCAATCATATACTTGTCGTTCACAAAGATAAATTCCCAGGAGTGTAAATTTTTCGAGGTAGGTGACAGAAGCGCAGCCTCCTTTAGTATTTCCAGCTTTTCTCTTTCTACGGGTATGTCTTTGAAGCGCCTGATGCTCCTTCTTTTTTTCAAAAGTTCGATCATATTTGCCTCTCCCCTTTCCATTTGATTGTACTTACAATATAGGAGTCTCGAGCGATTGTCCAAGGGTTGATTACGTCGTTTGTCGGATGCTTTAAGATTTAACGTATATATGCTATAAATGCTTGCGGCCAAATAGGGTCATAGCAACTGTTTATTTTTTTCTTTTTTTTGGCTTGAGACTTGAAGGGAGTGTATTTTGGTGAGGAGCAAAATTTTAATGCTGGTAGCGACGTTCTTTATATTGAGCTGTTTTCTTTCTTTGAAAATACATGTTGCTTACGGAAATGCGAGATCCATAGATCATCAGATAAAGTGTCTGGAAGAAGATGTGTGGAAGAAGGCACAGGACCTCTCGCTTTCTGCCTATGAAGAGCCAACGTTAAATTTGCCCGACCCCATCGCAAACCTGACTTACGATCAGTGGCGCGATATTCGCTTCAAACCCGAACAATCCCTTTGGAGGGGCAGCGATTCCCTGCATGAACTGAGGTTTTATCATTTGGGGTTTCTTTATAAAACTCCTGTCAAGATCAACTTGGTAACTTCCGAAGGGATTGAGGAATTTCCCTTCGACGTAAGCCTCTTTGATTACGGGAAAAATGCATTATCCCCGGAAAACCTAAATAACCTGGGGTTTGCGGGATTCAGAATTCACTACCCCCTCAATAGAGATGATTATTACGATGAGCTCATCTCCTTTTTAGGGGCGAGTTATTTTAGAGCTCTCGGAAAGGGGCAACGTTATGGCCTTTCGGCAAGGGGGCTGGCGGTAGATACAGCATTGCCCAAGGGCGAAGAATTTCCCTTTTTTAAGGAGTTTTGGATCGTCAAGCCACCTAAGAAATCTAAAAACATAACGGTTTTTGCCTTATTGGACAGTCCAAGCCTCACAGGAGCATACAAATTTTACATTCAACCTGGCGAAAAGACGGCGGTAGACGTAAAGGCTTCAATATTCAGGAGAAAGGACGTTGAAAAGCTTGGCATTGCTCCCATGACCAGCATGTTCTATTACGGCGAAAACAGCATTTCCCTGCCCGATGATTATAGGCCTGAGGTCCACGATTCGGACGGATTGCTTATAGCCTATGAAAACGGAGATTGGGAGTGGAGACCTCTTCGCAATTTACCGCGCTTGGACGTGACGAGTTTTCCTGCTAACAATGTAGCCGGATTTGGACTGTTGCAGCGCGATATTGACTTCGACCATTATCAGGATCTGGAAGCTCGATATGACCTACGGCCAAGCCTTTGGATTGCCCCAAGGGGAAGCTGGGGAAAAGGACGTGTTGAATTGATCGAGATTCCCACTAACTGGGAAACGACGGATAATATAGTCGCCTTTTGGGTGCCCGAGGAGCTTCCCCCCCTGGGTGAGCCTGTAGATATTTCCTATCGAATGAGCTGGCATTTGCCCCTCGGTTCTCCTCACGGACTCGGTTACGTTGTTGCCACTAGAACGGGAAAGGGAAACGGCGACAATACTCGATTATTCGTGGTCGATTTTATCGGCAAGGCTGTCGAGGAAATTCCTGCCGACACAGGGTTGACAGCGGTTGTCAAGGTTTCCGAAGGCGGAGAACTTGTAGAAAAGGTTTTGACAAAAAACGAAGTCACCGGTGGATGGAGGCTCGCAATTCAGGTAAAGGCCAAAACCGTAGGCGCCATAGAGCAGCTGCAGCCCGATAAACGTCCTAAAATAGAAATTCAGGCCTTTTTAAAAAGGGGCGACAATTTGCCTGATCTGTTAACCGAAAAGTGGAGTTATCTATGGCAGCTTTAGCTTTGACATTTACGAAACGAGTGCTCAGCTATATTTGGATTTTGGGAGTTACCACTACTCGCTCCCTTGAGATCGCTATTGAGTTTTTACATCAGATCCCTTCCAAGGGCAATTCTACGTTTAGAATGTTCGACGACCTTATCGTAAAGCTGAAAGGAGACTTAGAAGAAGAGCCGTCCTTGGTCGACAGACCCCGTTGGCCGAAACTCAAGGAAAAGATCTTACCTCTTTTGCTGAACAAAGGATACGGCGGCATCGCCTCTGCTCCGCCCGTAAACAGATCGTCCATGGTCCCGAGGGATTTTATGGTCAAGTTCGGCAATCTCTTCGAGACTTCTAAGAATGGGGCTACCTGGGAAGGGACTGCTAATCGAAGAAGGACTCTCCTTGCGGCCTTGGTAGTCGGTTCTACGGCGGTTACAACCCATTTTATGAGTTTAGTCATTCAGTTCAAAGACCGAGAAATTTTGTGTTACTTAATGTTGGTAGCCTTCGCGATTCTTTTTGCCTGGATTTCCGTCGGATTTTGGACAGCTCTCGCCGGGTTGGTATCGATTTTAAGGGGAGTAGATCGCTATGCTCCAAGCGCTTCGAGAAGGAAGATCGACGAACATACTAAAGTTGCGCTGATTTTTCCCATTTACAACGAAGATACCGGCAGGGTCTTCGCCGGAATAGAGGCTACCTACAGGTCCCTCGAGAAAACTGGCATGTTGAAACATTATGATTTTTACATATTAAGCGATAGCAATGACCCCGACGCGTGGGTAAGCGAGGAGATAGCTTGGGCCGAGTGGCGCGAACGGTTAAACGCTGAGGGCAAACTTTTTTATCGAAGAAGGACGAGAAACGTCAAAAAGAAGAGCGGAAATATAGCGGATTTCTGCAGGCGTTGGGGGAAAAACTATAAATATATGGTGGTTTTCGACGCCGACAGCGTCATGAGCGGGAATATACTGACGGAGATGACTTCAATTATGGAGGCCAACCCGAGACTTGGCATTTTGCAAAGCGCCCCCAAAGCTGTGGGAAGACGCTCGCTTTATGGACGCATACAACAGTTTGCAAGCTATGTCTACGGTCCGATTTTCGCCGCAGGTTTAAGCTTCTGGCAGCTTGGAGATGCTCAATACTGGGGACATAACGCCATCATTAGAGTTAAGCCTTTTATGGAAAATTGTGCCTTGCCGAGGCTTCCGGGCGATCCACCCCTGGGAGGAGAGATATTGAGCCACGATTTCGTAGAGGCAGCCCTCATGCGAAGGGCAGGATACGAAGTGTGGCTTTCCTACGATTTGGAGGGAAGTTACGAAGAAACTCCTCCAACGCTGCTTGAAGAATTGTCCAGGGATAGGCGTTGGTGTCAGGGTAATCTGCAACATTTGAGGCTCTTTTTGCTCAAGGGCATAATACCGGCACATCGTTTTCTTTTTTTGAACGGAGTTATGATATATGGCTCTGGATTGCTCTGGTTTTGTTTTATATTCATGAGCTCTTTGCAGGCGCTGCTCGACGTTTGGGTCGAGCCCGTATATTTTCCCAGCGAGTACGCGTTGTTTCCCGAATGGCCCGTATGGTATCCAGGCTGGGCGCTCTTTCTTTTCATAGTGACTATCGTGTTGCTTTTTCTTCCGAAACTTTTTGGCCTTCTGCTCGTGATGGCTAAAGGAAGACCGGAACTTTTCGGAGGCAAGATAAGGTTGACTTTGAGCGTTCTTTTGGAGACGCTTTTTTCCGTTCTCTTTGCCCCTATTAAAATGCTTTTTCACAGCAAATTTCTGTTTTTTACCCTGCTTGGGCAAAAAGTTGGTTGGGGACCTCAGGAAAGGTCCGACATAGGGATTGCCTGGAAAGATGCCCTTAAATTTCACTGGAGCAACATGGTGATAGGTCTTTTGTGGGGTGTTATAGTTGGTATGGTGAATCCCTCCTTTTGCGTCTGGCTTTTGCCCATATTGATTTCCTTTGTTCTATCGGTCTTTCTTTCCGTTTGGACCAGCAGGCCTTTGGCTGGGGAGCGTTTCAGGAAAGCCGGACTTTTCCTGACGCCTCAAGAGGTGGATCCCTCGCCCGAAATGATGACCTTGAACGAAGTCATGTCCGATCCTCCTGCCTGGTTGGAATGGGGATTTAAATCAGCTCTGTTTGATCCCTGGGTAAATGCCCTACATAGAGGGCTTTTGCGAAAAAACTTCAAAGCTCCGTCAGACTTAACGGAAAAGACCCTTTCGGGAGAAACGGAAAATTTGAATAACAAAGAAACCATGGCAGTTTTGAACTCTCCCGAGCTGCTTTTTGACCTGCACAAAGCAATATGGAAATCTTCGGAAGATCGATTTACAGATGAATGGCGGGACCGGTTGTCATTCTTTTTATGAGCGCTACGCTTCTTCCACTTGCATTTGGCGGTTTCTATGGTTAATATACCAAGTGAGGAAAACGTCTACTTTAAATAAAAACCTTTATTATTTGTTCTTACGGTTTAAAAAGCGGACGAGGAGGAAAAGAAGAGTGCGTTTTGTGCTTTATAACATACGCTATGCTACGGGGACAGGTTGGGAGTACCATGTTCCCTTTCCGTTTTGGGGTAGTTTCAGGAAAACTGAAAAGAATTTTGAAGATATATCGGACTTTTTGATAAAACTTAACCCTGATATAGTGGGCTTGGTAGAATCCGATGGAGGTACGTACAGGCAAAATGGCAAAAGCCAGCCCGTGGAGATGGCATCGAAGATCGGTGGGACGCCAATATTCGGATGCAAATATCACCCCAAATCCTTTATCACCAAAGCCCCGGTGTTGAAATTGCAGGGCAATGCGGTTGTCTCCAAAATACCGCCGATAAAATCAAATATTAAATATCTCAGTTTTGGGGTAAAGAGAGCCATGTTGGAAGTGGAATACGATGACTTTGTTCTTTATTTGGTCCATTTGTCCCTCGGGCGCAAGGCAAGAGCAAAACAGTTGGAGGAATTGAGCAGGAAGTGCCTTACAGCAGACAAGCCCGTTATCCTTGCCGGGGATTACAATACCTTTGGCGGCGAAGAGGAGCTGGAGCCTTTGATAAGGAAGGTAGGGCTTAAAAACGCCAATGCCGACTGCATGCCGACCTATCCCAGCTCATCGCCTCGAATGTTGCTCGATTTTGTTCTCCACAGCCCAGAGATAAAGGTAACTGACCTTTTAATTCCACGGGTGACGTTTTCTGATCACTTGCCCCTTGTGTGCGATTTTGCCCTTTAGCACGAAAATATTATCGAGGTAAGGGATATGCAAGACCTTTCTACCCTGCTTCTTTGGTTGTACAATTTGACCTCATTTTGCATCCGCATTGGAATGCTTTGTTATGTCCCCCTTAAACACGAACCTCCTACAGCCGTGGCATGGTTGTTGGCCATTAATATATGGCCCTGGGGAGGTTTCATTCTCTATTCCCTTTTCGGTTCGACGGGACTGCCCAGGGAAAGGTTGCGGCGGCGCCAAACACTGCTGTCGGAATTAGGAAATGCACTTCACGATATCAGGGTTCAAGTATTACGGGAAGTTAACGACCCGGTCTTAAGGGATCAACAGAAGAGAATAAGCTATATGGCCTATAAAATGGTCGATATGAGTCCGGTAGCCGGCAATAGGATGGAATTGTTGGGCGATTTCGAGGAATATTTGGACAGATTGTGTCGGGATATAGATGAGGCCGAAAGATACGTATATCTCCTTTATTACATATTTTCATACGACATGATGACGAAAAAACTCTTTAATGCGTTGGAAAGTGCAGCCAGGCGAGGGGTTGAATGCCGTATCCTCGTTGATTCTGTTGGAGCGAAGGAATTTTTACGACAACACACGTATTTACTGCGAAGCAGCGGCGTAAAAATTGCCGAGGCTTTACCCCTCAGGTTTCTGAGGAGGACTTCCTTTACTGCAAGATATGACATAAGAAATCACAGGAAAATTGCAATAATCGACGGAAAAGTTGCTTATACCGGTTCTCACAACATCATCGAGCCCTCCTACAATAGAAAAGCCGGGGGACGTCAGTGGCGCGACCTTTCCGTGAGACTAACCGGGCCTGTGGTGATTCAGCTTTTAGCAGTATGTTATGAAGACTGGTACGTTGAAACTCATGAAGATGTGCCTCTGGATAAAATGTTGTATTTTCTTCCCAGGCTGAATAAAGAGGGAAGTGCTATCGTTCAGACTGTGCCTAGCGGTCCGTCGATGCAGCTGCAAAATTACCAAAGGCTGTTGGTTTCAGCTTTACTGAACGCGGAAAGACGGGTCACTATAACAACTCCCTATTTTATACCCGACAGCGAAACCATGCGCGCCATAGAAACGGCACGCATCATGGATGTAGAAGTGAGGTTAATTGTGCCCGAGAGGGCCGATAAACTCATAGTGGGCAGCGTCGCCAGAGCCTACTTCTCTCCTCTCCTCGAAATGGGGGTCAAAATTTACCAATATAAGGGAGACATATTACATGCCAAGACCGTTACTGTAGACGATGACTTGGCCTTTCTTGGGACAAGCAACTTCGACATTCGTTCATTCGCTTTGGATTTCGAGGTAGATTTGATTTTTTACAGCCAAGAGGAGATAAATTGCATTCTCGGGGCGCAGGAGGCCTATATGGCCCGATCCAAACTATTACACCCCAACGAATGGGAAAAAAGGCCTGTCCTGGAACGCGTGGTTTACGGAATTACCAAACTGTTCAGTCCCTTGTTTTAATTCCTGCTGTGAGGGGTATTGACCTTGACGGATAAGTCATTTAAAAGAACAGTACTTTTTGTCTCGGCAGCGGCCTCGTTCCTGGGGCCTTTTATGATATCGACGGTAAACATAGCCTTGCCGGTCATAGGTCTTTATTTCAAAGCTGACGCTGCAGATCTGGGTTGGGTCGCAACCTCTTACATGCTTGCAACGGCAGCTGCCTTAGTCCCCGTGGGAAGGGCTGCTGACATAATCGGAAGACGGAAGATCTTTTTGTTGGGCGCTGCGCTTTTGGCGATCTTCAACTTTCTTGCCTTGTTTTCCATGAATTTGACTTTCCTTATTCTCTGTCGTCTGCTGCAGGGAATAGGCGGTGCAATGATTGTTACGACGTCGGTTGCCATACTTGCTTCCATTTTTCCGCCAGGAGAGAGAGGAAGGGCTATGGGCATCAATACGGCAACGACGTATTTGGGATTATCGATGGGACCCTTCTGCGGCGGGATTTTAGTCCAAAACTTTGGGTGGAAAAGCATCTTCGTTTCAACGGGTGTTTTCAGCTTATTTGTTTTTTATATGATACTTCGTTATATTAAAAGAGAATGGAGGGTCGCCAAAGAGGAGCCCTTCGATATATTGGGCAGCGCTTTATATGTCATCTTTTTGTTGTCATTTATGTATGGCATCTTTCTCGTACCTCAGGTTAAAAGCCTTTATTTCATTTCGGCCGGTATCGTAATCGCCCTTCTGTTTCTAAGGCATCAATGGATTGTCCTTAATCCTGTATTCAATATAAAACTATTTCTCGGGAATAGGGGTTTTGCCTTTTCTAATTTGGCTGCCTTAATAAATTACGCGGCAACAGCATCGGTTGCCTTTCTGTTGAGCCTCTATTTGCAATATGTCAAGGGTATGTCTCCACAGTTGGCAGGGTCCGTTTTGGTGATACAGCCGGCCATCCAAGCCGGTTTTTCTCCCTTCGCAGGACGCATGTCGGATAACGTCGAGCCGAGGTACATCGCTTCTGCGGGTATGGCCCTAACGGCGTTGGGCCTCTTTTTCTTGTCACAATTAAGCCTTGCCACATCCTTTTTTCATTTGATTTTTGCCCTCTGTTTTTTGGGTTTTGGTTTTGCCCTTTTTTCGTCACCAAATGTTAACGCCATAATGAGTTCCGTCACAAACGAATATTACGGAGCTGCCTCCAGCACTTTGGCCACCATGCGACTGCTCGGTCAAACGATGAGCCTCGCCTTGGCCACAGCAATATTTTCCGTAAAGCTCGGAAAAGCACAAATAGCTGCAAACCTCGATCTATTCTTGGGAAGCGTTAATCTGGCGTTTTTTATCTCGGCTATTACCTGTTTGGCAGGTATTTACTTTTCTTACGTCAGGGGCAAGATACATATCGATAAAACCTAAGACGATCTCGTTCAGAAGCCCACGTTATACTGCTGCAAATGCCAGCCTCCTTGTAAATTGTCATGCATTTATGGAGTCTGGCATTTGCGATGATAAGCGATACGGGTAAACCGGTTAACCCCAGACCTTCTTCTCGCTTTCCTGCAGAGCCTCATACAGGAGGGAGATCGTTTTTTGTTTTGTTCGCAGAGCTTCCATCAGCTTATTTTTAATAACCTCGTCTTCGATCATATACCAAGTACCGGCAAGTCCGCTCATGGAATCGAGTTCGTCCGCCAGGGTTTCTCTGAGTAATTCCGCTATCTCTAAAGGATCGTCCACATGGGAATGATGATGCTCATGTTCAAAATCTCCCTCGGAAGTGACAACTTTACACATCAATATCCTCTCCTTCATCAAGAAATGATTCGCCAATTAATGGTATCATTTTAACGGTAGGAGTCAAGCTGAAGTAATTTTATTCACAAAATACAGAGGAGGGATATTGCATGGCCGATTGGGAAATGTTCAGAAAAAATCATTATGATCTTTTGGGTAACGCTATGGTGAAAAACTTAGAGAAAAAAGGCTATAAGGCCCTATATGTGGCAACGGCCGATAAAGCCAAGGATTCGGTAATGGAATTGATACCCGAAGGTGCCAGCGTGGGCATTCCGGGAAGCGTGACGATAAGGGAATTGGGCCTGCTAGAAGAGCTCGAAAAAAGAGGAAACAAGGTTGTCCATCATTGGGATCCGAGCCTTGCGGGAAGGGAGAGATTAAAGAGGCTTAGCGATGAGCTTTTGTGCGACGTATTTTTGACGAGCGCCAATGCTATCACCATTGACGGGACTATCGTTAACATCGACGGAAACGGCAACAGGGTTGCCGGAATGGCATGGGCCATGGGGAAGATAATATATGTCATCGGAATGAATAAAGTTTGCCCCGGTGATGTAGATGCGGCTATAGCACGCGTTAAAAACTTTGCTACTCCGCCTAATGCTATGCGCCTTAATATCAAAACGCCCTGTGCGTCTTTAGGATATTGTGTCAATTGTGACGTGCCAGAAAGGGTTTGTAGGGCGATGCTCGTGCTCGAAAGGGCTCCCTCCGGGCGGGAATGTCATGTAATTTTAGTGGGCGAGACGCTGGGTTATTAAGCTTTTCAAACAATAACAGGCCGGTATTTTAAATTTTAATATTATTACTCGGCCTGTTATTGTTTGACCGATATCATGATATAATTATTTGTAAATGCAATGTAGCAAACATAGGAGTGATTTTTGTGTGGGATTTTGAATTAATATTGCACATGGCAGATTCTGCGTCTTTCTTAGTGCTTTTAAAGGATAGACATAACAAATTGGTATGGGTAAACCAAAGATGCATAGAAGAAATGGGACTACCGCCTCGTAAGGAAATGATTGGAAAAGATCCCAACATTTTTCTCCCTAATGCCGATTATCTTCTTTTCTCGATAGACCAAGAAATTATGAAAAAGGGTATTCCTAAATTTAATATGATCAATGAAATTATATTGCCTTCGGGAAGAAAAAAGTGGTATTGTATCGAAAAACTTCCAATAAAAAATGAAAATGGCGAATCTGTGGGTATAGGTAATTTTTTAAGAGATGTGACCGAATTAGTTAAGACACAACAAAATCTAAAACGTAATAACACATTATTAAGGTCAATATTAAATATAAATCGAATATTGACCAAACAGGAACAGAGCTCTTGTTATTGCACAGAGGTTCATCGTATTTTAGTTGATGCGGAATGTTACGAAGAGATGTTGTTTTATGTGTTTGAGCCTTGCAGTCTCTGTCAGTCTCAAATAATTTCATCTCCTGAGCTGGAAGATGCATTGACACCTCATTTTGAAAATAAGGATTACCGATTTTTCCTTACGAGTGGCTTTCTTAATAGCATCAACAATTGCCCCCTCTTGCTAAAAAAAGAAGATTTGCAAGCAATAGGATTACAAATTCCAGAAAAATATAGTGAACATTCAGTTGCATTAGCTCCCATGACGAATCAAGGAAAGACATGCGGCATCATGTTTGCCATCTTGCCCAAGGACGTTGAATTTGAAGATGAAGAAAGGATGCTTTTTGAAGAACTTGCAAACAGCATAGCATATGCCATTAATGTACGCGATATTGACGCACAGCTTCGTAAGGAAAGGACCTTTTTGGAAAAACTTTTCGAAACTTCTCCTGAAGGAGTGGTTTTATGCAAGCCTAGCGGAGAAGTTGTGAATGCAAATTCAGCTTTTTGCTCTATTTTTGGTTTTGACCATCCTTCGTTAGTGGTAGGTAAAAATATAGATGATTTAATTGCTGATGATAAAATCCGTACCGAAGCCTTGGCCCTTACCGATGCTGGTGCTAGCGGAAAGAGTGTCGCCATCGAAAATGTGCGAATAAAGGCCGACGGAACTCCCTTAAACTTATCTATACTTGTTGTTCCTGTAAAAATTAAAGGAGAGATCGTTGGCGTTTATGCCATCTATCGAGATATTACCGACAGAGTGAATTATGAAAAAGCTATATTAGAAAATTTTAAACATATGTCTATGACATGGAGGCAAACGGTTGAACTTCTTGTGGCAGTCAGCGAACTGCGAGACCCTTATACCTCAGGACATCAAAAGCGTGTGGCTGAAATTGCAAAGTTCATTGCAATGAATATGGAACTTTCTCCCACTCAAGTCGATGCTGTTGAAATGGCGGCTCTGATACACGACATAGGAAAAATCAAGGTTCCAGCGGAAATATTAAGCAAGCCCGGACCCTTAGATGAAGTTGAATATCTTTTGGTAAAAACCCATCCTATGGCAGGCTATAATCTTTTAAAGAATGTCGATTTTCCCTGGCCCATTGCCGAGATAGTCTTGCAGCATCACGAGCGACTGGACGGCAGCGGGTATCCCCTCGGACTTAGAGGCGAAGAAATACGATTAGAATCGCGTATTATTGCTGTCGCCGATGTGTTGGAGGCAATGACTTCTGACAGACCTTATCGAAAAGCTTTGGATATTGAACAAGCCTTGAATGAATTGAAGTGCAATCGCGGGAAGCTTTACGGTGAAGAAGCCGTAGATGCCTGCCTGTCGTTATATAAAGATGGTATTCTTAGGCCTTGGCTTGAGTTGTATAAAATTTGATTTTAAATTTATAAAGTGCCCCCGACGCTTATTCGCTGTACTCTGTTTGAATCTCAGCTGTCGCCTTCTGTTTTATCATGCAAGTTGACGGTATTATATTTACGGAGAACCTGTATTAAATCTTCGACGTCGATTCCTTCTTTGATATTACCGTCCCGACCCACGACGGTTGTGGCCTTTAAGATCGAGTTTATTGCAGCTTCTTCCACAGCTTCGACAGTTGCAAGAAACAGCGGCGAAAGGGCCTCATTGGTTACCGTAGTACCTTGCAGGGTCAGTTTGTCGGTCTCGTGGGGAATGGTATGGGCTGTTGAAAAGGCTATGAAGAAGTCTCCGGACCCGTTGCTTCCGTAAAATCCCATCCGGGCAAGCCCTAAAACTGCCCGTTTTGCAACGCGTATAAGCCCTCTGTGAAACAGTGGTGCATCCGTGGCTATGACGACCATGACGGATCCGCCAAGCTCTTTTTCAAAGAGAGGACCGCAAATTAGCCGATTTGTGTTTTCAGAGTAAGGAAGATGGCCCAACTCTCTTCCGACAGGAGCTCCGTCGATTGTCAGGGCACCGTCAAAATTTGTAAGCGCCAAAGCCCCAATCGTATAGCTGCCTAATTCGGGAGGAAGAAGACGTGACGACGTCCCGATTCCACCCTTCCATCCCATACAGGAACTCCCCGTTCCGGCGCCGACTGCACCCTCCTCCACCGCTCCCGACCTTGCTCCTTTTAAGGCTTCGTGGACGTGTTCTTTTTTGACGTGGCGTCCTTGGATGTCGTTTAAAAATCCGTCGTTAATCTCTCCTACAACAGGATTTACCGTGCAAGTTTGAATGCCGATCTCCTGATTTTGCGTTATCATCCAATCTATGAGCGCATCCGCCACAAGCGGGACGTTCAAAGTATTAGTAAGAAGTATCGGTGTCTCCAGATTTCCTACCTCGTTTATCTGGTGTAATCCCGTTGATTTTCCGAAGCCGTTAAAGACGAAAGCTGCAGCCGGTAGCTTTTCCTTGAAAATATTGCCCTCGTGAGGAACGATAGCAGTCACTCCCGTCCGCACGGGTCCTCTTCCCGGTTTTAAGGCTCCTTCTCCCTCAATCAAAGTGCAATGTCCCACCTTAACTCCTTTTACGTCGGTAATAGCGTTATATTTCCCCGGAGTAAATACTCCGATATTTATACCTATATCTCGTAATCTTGGGCGCGCCGCCTCTTTCTCGTACCGTGCGTCGTTGTTGTGTGAAGTCAATGCATTCACCTCTCATTTTTATTTAAAAAACAAAAGTTAAGCTTAGATTTTGCCCGTAGGGATGAGGGCCATATTCTAAAAAATAAATATTTTGCGAAAATAACACGTAGCACGAAGATAGGCACTACTGTTTCTTATGATATAAACCCAACTTTTCTGATATAAAAGCCTCAAGTTCGGTGATTACGACCCCGGCAAATACGATCATTCCGCCCAAGACGACCTGGGCGTTTACTAGCTCTTCACCAATTAGAACGGCGAATGCGTAGCCGGAGGGGCTTTCCAGGGAAAGCAACACGGCTGCGTGCACCTCGGGGCTATATCTTTGGGCGATGGTCTGCATTAAAAAGGGAATTACGGTGACGAATAAGACTACGTAGAAAATGCCCAACCAGGCTTTGAGCGGAACCGCTCGAAAGGAGGGAAAGGGTTCGATCAAAGACGCTGAAACCGTCAGGATTACGCTTGCCGAAACCATCTGAAGGAGCGTCAATGCTGCGGGATCTATTCTTCGGCTCAGGTTACCCACGAAAAGAACGTGGAGCGCACACCCCAGCGCAAGCAGCAGAGAAAGCGCGTCGCCTAAGTTAAAACTCATTCCGGGAGTAAATCCCATCACTAGAAGTCCGGCAGTTGCCAGAACCGCTCCAACTGTAGCGACAGGCGACGGCATTTTTCTGTAAAATAGTGCGTACAATATGGGCACCATTACGACATAGCTACCTGTTATGAAAGATTGTTTCCCGGGAGTTGTAAAGAGCAGTCCGATGATGTGAGCCACAAAGGTACCTGCCAGTAAAGCTCCCAAGAGACACCCTAAAATGATATCTTGCTTGTTTAAAAGGGATAATCTTGAGTGAAAGAGCAAATAAAGAATACCTGCAGTCAGGAGAAAGCGAACCGACAGCAGCCAAAGGGGCGACATAAAACCAAGTAACCAGTTTGTCGTTCCAAAGCCGGACCCCCAAAGTATGGCCGTAATCAAAAGCGCCACATCCGCTAAAATTACGGTTTTTCTGCTGTTTGTCGCCGTCATCTCATTTCTCCAAGGGTTTCATTATTTCGTACACTGCATATTCATTATACATCATTATCTGTGTAAGGGTAAGAAAGGATACATAGGTCATCTTTTCCACGTGTCAGGCAAAAAGAGCGCCATCATCGGATAAAGCTCCAGACGTCCAAAGAGCATGCAGAAGGAAAGTATCCATTTGACCGGCATAGCCAGATCTGCGTAATTATCCATGGGTCCGACGTTGCCCAGTCCCGGTCCGATATTTCCAAGGGTAGCAGCTACAGCGGCTATGGCAGTGATCAAATCTACTCCCATTAATGTTAGCAGGAGAAAGGCAATCACGAATACGATTACATACAGCGATAAAAAGGCCAAAACGGAAAGGACAATACCCCATTCCACAGTTTTGTCATTGAGTCTCATCGAATAGTGAGCCCGCGGATGAATCAATGTCTTGAGCTCGATACCGACATGTTTGAGCAGGATCATGAGTCTTACGACTTTCATACCTCCACCGGTCGATCCGGCGCATCCTCCTATCAACATGAGGATGAGCAATAAGGACTGGGCATAAACCGGCCACTGTTCGTAGTCGGCCGTTACAAAGCCTGTGGTCGTCATAATACTAACGGATTGGAAAGAAACGTAACGAATCGTTTTGGAGACGCTATCGTAAATATTGTTTTTAAACAATATTAGAGATATTGTAACGATTGCTCCTAAAATGACTATAAGATAAAATCTGAATTCCTCATCCCGCCACCATGCGTTTAGATCACGCCTTGCCAGCAATCTGTAATGTAATGCAAAGTTAGCACCCGCCATGAACATAAATATGGTGACAACAGAATCGACGTAAAGGGAGTTGTATTGCCCCACGCTCCCGTTCAAAGGAGAGAACCCCCCCGTTGCCATTGTGCCGAATGTATGGGTAAGAGCTTCAAAGGGAGACAAACCTCCGACATACAAAAGAAAAGCCTCAAGAGCGCTTAAAAATAAGTAAACTCCCCACAGGAGAAGAGCAGTATGATGTATTCTGGGCGTCAGTTTTTCGGGCACCGGCCCGGGCACCTCTGCACGAAAAAGTTGCCGTCCTCCCACTCCCAGGAAGGGAAGGATGGCCAATCCCAAAACGATGATCCCCATGCCGCCTAACCAATGGGTTAGGCTTCTCCAAAAAAGTATTCCTCTGCCGTTGGCCTCTATATCGGTCAATACTGTAGATCCTGTGGTTGTAAAACCCGATACGGCCTCGAAAAAAGCATCGGTATAGCTGGGAAGGGCTCCGGAAAGCCAAAATGGTAAAGCCCCTATGGCAGAAATCGAAAGCCAGGATAACCCCACTATCGCCAACGCTTCCCTCGGCCTCATATCAGTCGAGGTGGAATTGCTGCCGGCAAAAAGCAAAATTACGCTTATGGCAATTCCGATTATCATCGAAGAAAATATAGGACCGACTTCGGAAGAATTGTCTAAGTAAGCCCATGCAAGGGGCCACAACATAAATAGCGATACTACTCCTACGATTAGTCCCAAAATTTTCGCTACGATATTGAAACGCATGGCTATAGTCTCTTGGCACCTTTTTTATTTTCTTTTATAAACATGGACAATATTTTGTCTTCATTGGGTGCATTTATGTAGAGCAATATTCTATCTCCCGGTTTCATCATAGTCATTCCGCCGGGAACAAAAATTTCATCGTTTCGTTGGATCAGGACTATAATAGCATAAGGGTACAGATGCAGATCGATAATTTTTTTACCTGCGACAGGAGATCCTTCGCCTATCACCAGATCAACCATCTCGGCATTGATTTGTTTCACTGTGGACATGATAGCTCCTTTGGTGTTCAGCGTCACATAGCGCATTATGGCCGCCACGAGGGCTTCATGTGGGTTCACCATAGCATCTAGAGAAAGCCGATTCTCGAGTTTTCTATACGTTTCGTGCCTGACAACGGCGATAGATTTTTTTGCGCCAAGTTCCTTGGCCAAAATTGCCACAAGTATGTTTAGCTCATCATTTGCCGTTGTAGCAACAAAACCATCTACATCGTCTATGCCTTCGCTAAGTAAAACATCTTCATCGGCTACGTTTCCCTGGAGGATAAGGGTTTTGGTTAATTCACTCGACAACCGCTGACATTTCTGAGGGTCGAGATCTATTAAACGGACGTCGATGTCTTTATAATTAGTCTCAAATCTCCTGGCAACTTGAAAACCTATCTTCCCTCCTCCGGCTACCATGATGCGTTTTAATTTAAAATCCTCCTTTATGCCAAATAGACGCTCGAGTAAATGGGCATCTTTTTTCAGCGAAACGACATAGCATAGATCTCCCTTTTCCAATATTGTATTTCCGCGGGGTATAAAACCTTCCTTACTTTGTCTTTCCACGTATACAATTAGGGCATTCACGTCCGGACGAAGCTCCCTCACTTCTTTTAAGGGGCGGCCTGCCATAAGTGCTCCTTTTTTGATTCTCATTGCATATAAAGAAGCAATGCCGTCCCACAAGTCGTCGGAGACGATAATCGAACTCATGGATAGCATGTTTTCTATAACTCCCGCTACGGATCTTTCGGGAGAGATCATTTCATCTATACCTATTGCATCAGCCCAAATGCGGTTATCGGTGAACTCAAGGTTTCTGGCTCTGGATATGGTGTGCTTAACCCCGGCTTTTTTAGCGATCCAGCATGACAAGATATTAACTTCGTCCCTATCGGTACATGCGATCAGCAAAGAAACGTCTCCGCCCTCATGTATGCCAGCCTGAGCCAGAATTTGCGGTCTGGCGCCGTTACCTGTGATGACCATCACGTCAAGCATTTCATCGATTTTAGCTGCCCTTTCTTCATCTTGCTCAATTACGATGACGTCATGTCCCAGGTCGACCAATTTCTTCGCCACATTGAAGCCAACGTTCCCTCCGCCAACAACCACGGTTCGCACCGTGAATCACCCTTCCCATTTTATATAGTCCTCGAAGCACAATTTTAACATTACCCCCTCTTTTTTGAAACTCAAAAAGTGTTACACTTGTACTTACGTTTAGGAGGTGTTTAGGATGTCGGGAAGCTCCAAGGTCTTGCTAGTAGCTGCGGGCGGAACCATTGGCATGATGTATGACGAACGTGCCAAGGGTTACGTGCCGAGCCTGAATGCAGGAGAAATGCTTTCATGGCTTAAATCCAAAAATCTTCCATGCGAAGTAAGCGTAGTGGATTGGAGCCATCAGCCCAGCAGTCACTACAACATCAGGATGATGGCCGATCTTGTGGAATTATTGAGAAAGGAAGCCGCTCAAGGCCTTAGTGGGATAGTCGTGACCACCGGAACGGACTCCATGGAGGAAATGGCTTATTTGGTTGACCTCCTCTGGCCCTACCCCTACCCTGTGATATTTACCGGATCCATGGTGCCCCACGGAGAGTTGAGTTCTGACGGCCCTCTTAACTTATACCATTCCTTGCTTGCCGCTTCCTCCGAATCCACCTGGGGGCTCGGCGTTTTGGTATGTTATCAGGATCAATTGTTTGCTGCCAACGAGGTTTGTAAGCTCAATAGCTATAGAAGGGATGCCATAGCCACCCTCAATAAGGGGCCCGTTGCCGAAATAGTGGCGAACAAGATATATGTGTTGAAAAAGCCAAAACGCGGAAGGGTAATCGAAGAGATGGTACAACCGGCAAAGGAAGTGGAGATCCTTTGGGCTACCCTGGGAGGCGGAGAGAGGATTTTAAAAATGCTGGCCGAGGACGAGAATCTGGAGGGGCTGGTCCTGGCCGGCTTTGGGGCTGGAAACGTAAATCCGGCGTGGGTACCACAAATAAGACAAATCGTTCGCAACGACGTACCTGTGGTCATTACCTCGAGATGTCTCCAGGCTCGAGTCTTGACCTGCTATGGCTATGAAGGGAGCGCTCAAAAGTTGATAGAGCTTGGAGTCCTTACGGGCGGCAACCTGACTCCCCTTCAGGCCAGGTTAAAGCTGGCTGTGGGAATAGGTAAAGGCTTCACCGGAAAGGACCTACAAAGTTATCTGCTGGATCAATAAGAAGAAGTCAAAACCTTATTCGTTTGATTTTCAGTCGAGAGGAGAAAAAGCTCTGTGGATTACGAGACAATTTTACTGTTGTTCGATAGGGATCACCCATGTTGGGATGAAGAAACGCTAGTCTTGATCGGGGAAGATTGCAGGGGATTGAAAAAACTTGAGGATCTTGGATTCCTTGAGGCAGATAATGGGATTTACAGCCTCACCGAAAAAGGTCGTCAAGCCTTCAAAAAACTTTGTATTGAGCAATTCATCGACGAAGAGCCCGCTACTTCTCCCAAGAGCTTTCAAGAAAAAAGACAGAGCCTCTGGCGCACCAGGCTTCAAGTTCTTTTGGACAACAGCTTTACCTCGCGATGGGGGCTCAAGGAGTTTTATCCGGGAAAAGCCCTCAAATATGTGCCACCTTTAAGAGAAAGCCAAATATTCGAATTAAAGGACAACCATATCGATTGGACATACCTATGCCACGAGAGCGTCGTCAAGATAAAGGAGCATTTTAACCTCACCGGCTTGAAGGCTCGCGAGGCGACTCCTCCAGGTATCGAAGAAATCAAAGCCTGGATGGAGGAAAACGAAATTTCTCGCGAATCTTTCGTTGTGGATTTGTTTTTTCTCTCTCGATACGATTTTGCCTACTACATGCAATTTCCAAAGCATCCCAACGACATTTTAGGGCTTGTAAACGCCGACAGGTTCCTTTTCTTCAGGGCCTCTCCCCCCTTCGAGGATCATATTAAAGACTACATAGAAACGATAGGCAAGGTGCATCTTTTCCTGATGAACCAGCGGCACATATGTCTGCCGGGTTACTACGACCTGGATCTGGCTGATCAGGATTCGCTCAGTTGGGTGATTTGGGTTACCGAAACCGAGGAAGAAGCATTAAGGCTTGCCGACTGTGTTAAGCCCTTCGGCCAATCGCTGATTGAGCCTGCAAAGCCGATGGATATATGGATCATAAGCGCGGAAAAGCTCAAAGAGATTAGAGAAAAACAGGAGACGCTTTTTGACCTTTTCTCCTTGATAGCCCATCCTGTGGCAAGAACGATATAAATTTTTATAAAGGAGGTTTGAAGGGATGAACACCTCGGTTTTATTGATAATCGGAATCGTCATTTATCTCGTCTGCTATTTATGGTACGGCAAAAGCCTCGAGCGAAGGGTCGTTGGGGCAGATAATTCTAGGCCAACCCCTGCGCATTCCAAGTTTGACGATGTAGATTTCGTTCCCTCGCACCCTGCCGTCTTATTCGGACATCACTTTGCTTCAATTGCAGGCGGAGCGCCAATACTCGGCCCTGCGTTGGCCATGGCTTGGGGTTGGTGGGCGGGTTTGCTTTGGATTTGGTTTGGAAACATATTGATTGGAGCAGTCCACGACTATTTGGCCATCATGGCCTCGGTACGACATGAGGGGAGATCGATCCAGTGGATAGCCGGCAAGATGATGCGCCCGCGCACGTCCAACCTTTTTCAGGTATTCGCTTACCTCACGCTTGTCCTGGCCCTTGCTGCGTTCGCTACATCTTTAGCATATCTATATATAGCCCGTCCCGACGTGGCGAGCATGTCCGTTTGGTTTATAGCAGCTGCAATTGTAACGGGTATTTTGCTGTACAAGCTGCGGATCAACTTTGTATTAGGAAGCATTATTGGGATTTTCCTGACCCTCGGTGCTATATGGCTGGGGTCTTTGACCCCGCTAAGCATCAGTTATAAGGGGTGGTTAATTATATTTTTCGTATATATGATGGCGGCTAGTGCCTTGCCGGTGTGGATATTACTTCAACCGCGGGACTACCTTAACTCCTATATACTCGTCTTTGGACTTGCCCTGGGAGTTGTTGCCTTGATTTTTGTGGGCGCAAAGATGGAGTTGGCTGGCTTTACAAGTTGGAGCCCTAATATCGTCGGAGGAGTACCGTCTCCCTACTGGCCAGTCGTTCCCCTGATAATTGCCTGTGGTTCCCTCTCGGGGATACACGGGCTTATTGGCTCAGGAACAACCTCCAAACAGCTGGACAAGGAGACTCAGGGCCTTATCGTAGGCTACGGAGGCATGCTGACCGAAGGGTTGCTCTCTTCGGTCGTAACGGTGACCATTGCTGCCTTCGGCTTGCTCGTATTTAGGGAAGCAAGCGGAAAGCTCTCAGAAATCGGCGTGGTGGCCGAAAGCCTCAAGGAACCTCTCTATCTTGGCAAAAATTATGTAAAAGCCATAGGAGCTGTTGGAGGTCCCTTGGGCATTTTTACGGAAAGCTACGGAAGACTTTTCGAGCAGGC
The DNA here is from genome assembly GCA_002385485.1 of Acetomicrobium sp. UBA3949. Lineage (GTDB taxonomy): Bacteria > Synergistota > Synergistia > Synergistales > Acetomicrobiaceae > Acetomicrobium. The sequence goes on from DGDP01000118.1 coordinate 22,446, forward strand.
CTTTGGTATCTCTGCCCAGGCAGGGACGATCTTTTCGAGCCTGTGGGTTTCTGCCTTTACCCTTACCTCCATGGACACAGGGAACAGAGTGTTGCGTTTTGCCTGGGAAGAGGTGTGGGAGCCGCTCAAAAGCAGCGGAGGGACGTTTCACAGGGCGATTACCCACCGTTGGCTGGCGTCGGCTATACCATCGGCTCTGAGCATAGCTCTTGCCTGGGGCAAAGCCTATAGCGTGCTATGGCCAGCCTTCGGCGGCGCAAATCAAATGCTTGCAGCCGCTACTTTGTTAACTATCGCTCTGTGGGTGTTGCAGCTTGGCACTGCTCCCAAGGGGCACGTCAGGTTCATAATCGCCTGTGCCGGAGCTTTATGGTTTACAGTCTTCGTAGGGCTTTGGTGGTTTTTGTTTGCCGTCCCCTCTTCGCCTTTGGTGCGGGGATTCGTAGTTTTGGAGATCCTTCTGGCCCTCGTATTCGTATATGATTTTTATCGTTCTTTGCAGAATACGTCGACTCTAAAAGCAAAATATCCCGAGACGATAAAGCCTTAATTTAAGACTTGAGCGAAGGCAGTTACATGATCGGCGAGGACTTTTTTGAGCTTTTAAAGAAAATAACAAAACTTCAGGCCACGGATTACGTCAAAGCGGAACTTACGGCGCAGGAAGAGGCATTTGCCCTTTTGCTTTTGGGCAGTTTCATCGGGCTGCCGGCTCCTTCGGCGGGGCTGGTAATCCGGCTTCTTCCTCATTTGGGGCCGGAACTTGAACTTTTAGAAAGGCGAGTGGCAGAAAGCGATGACCTTTTTGCGCAAGTTGCTGGGGTCCTCAGGATCTAGGCCTGAAAAAAGCAAATCTTTTGCCAATGAGGGATGCGCAAAGCCCAAGCGCTTCATCGTAATGGGCAAGGGCGGAACGGGAAAGACCACGATCTCTTCCGCATTGGCACGCGCTCTTTCGTCGAAGGACAAAGGCGTCTTGGCCGTCTCTTTAGATCCTGCCCACAATTTAGGCGATGTCCTAGGGCGCTCATTGAGTAGCGAGCCTCAAAAGATTGACGATCGCCTGACCGCCTTTGAATTGGAATTGGACGAGCAAGTACAACGCTTCGTCGAAGAAAAGTTGCGTCGGATGCGCCCCCTCTACGGCAATTTACAAATATTTAATGCGGACAAATTACTTGAGACCATCAAGCAATCTCCGGGCATGGAGGAATTTGCCGTCCTTGAAGCCATTAGGGAGATATCTACTTTTGCAGAAAAGTGCGATGTAGTGGTGCTTGATACCCCACCCACCGGCATGACCGTGAGAGTTTTGTCCCTTCCCGATATCACGCTTATTTGGATAGCTGAACTCATGAAGTTGCGTTCTAAAATTTTGGACAGGCGC
>DGDP01000026.1 GCA_002385485.1 Acetomicrobium sp. UBA3949
TTGACATGGTTTCACGTGAAAAATTGCCATGGGCATGCAATCGTTTATGCTACGAAATACCACGGCGACGAACATCACTGCCACGCCTCAGCAAGCCGAAGCTGCCTCCGATGCCTACAGTTGTAAAAAAAGCAATCATCAAATGATTAAAGTTTAACATAGATTTTAATCTGGGGGACCACCTTGATCCTCTTCCTAGCTTTTTTATAAAATTTCTTCAGCTTCGGAAAGATTTTCCCTTCCTCGAAGAAAAAATATTCCAAGGAATGGAAAATTGATATCTCGAGCAATTAAGAAAAGTATTTTACTAATAAATATACTTTACAGTTCGGTTTTCTCCCCGTATTTCCATCCTGCTTTCTCCATCTCCTGGATAAATTTCACTACACAATCTAACAGTGCTTTAAACATCTTCTCTCCTTTTTCCGGGGTTCCTTTAGTAGGATCTCCAGTAGCTCCATAGGGAGTGATCTCGCTAGATTTCCACTTAATATCCAAACCATCGGGAAAGCTGGGAACCACTCCCCGAGCATTTTCCATCCTGGCAAGTTGAGGGTAGAGATGTAAAACGATAGAAGTTTCTCCTTCCCCTGCATGCCCCAGCCCATCCCACACTTCAAAAGTGTCAGGAGGAAGTAATTCTCCAGCTTTCACCCACCAGGTATCCAAAGAGGCAATAAAAGAATCGGGATATTTTACCTTAATAGAGCGAGATGCTATTTCAATAGGGGCAATATTGCCATCGTGTCCATTGATAATAATGATATGGTTAATTCCCTGTCTTATAGAAGAATCTAGAACATCTGTCAGTACTTCTATCATAACCTCGGGTCGAAGAGTCAAAGTAAAGGGAAAATCATCGTAATGAAGGCTCACCCCATAGGTTATAGGAGGTAGAACTAAGAGCCCTTCTACCTTTTTGGCTACTTCTTCTGCAATGGCTAAGGAAACCAAAGTATCGGTGCCAAAAGGCAGATGAAAAACGTGATTTTCTGCTGACCCCACCGCCAGAACAGCTTTATCAAATTTACCTTCTTTAAAATCTGCATAAGTAAGATTAACAGGGAAGGGCTTCACCAACCTCTGGGATATAAAACACCCCAGAAAGTCTACTTAAGTAAAATTATAAATAAACAAGAGGAAATAATACACCTTTAATAAGCCTGCTTTTTGTCTTGACAATGTGGTCCACCTTACTTTTTTACTTCGCGGTCGTTTCAATCCCTCATAGGTAAGCTACAAACGCTTCTACTGAAGACAAATGTTTTTAGCAAGAGGGAATTCCCCAGTTTTGCGAAGGTTTTCTCCAGGAACCGGTGGGAAATGTTTTACACTATTTCCGACTGCCTCATGCGGTAGCTCTGTCCATCGAAGATCAATGGGTAGGCTATGATGTATCAATCTATCTATAATTGCGACCATCATCTGTTCGTTGCAGAACATACTCCCCCCAACGGCGGAACTCTAGGTTCGTCGTTATTATCGCGCTTATGCGTTCGTAACAATCGAAGATGGGAGGTAGGACAGTCATCTTTACAAGCAGGTGGCTGTTTGCGTACCCTAGGGATGTTGAGTAGATGTGGCAACCTGCATTTAAATTGAACTTGGCGTATGCGTTGGTCTTGACTATAACGTAGGTTGCTACCTCGTAACAACTCTCGGTCAACTTTAGCATGCTGTAGTGATCTTAGTTAAAGAGGCTGCCTGTGAATGACTCATACCTGTAATGCCTTCGGCACATGTCCTCATCGCATAAATCCAAAAGCCTTCGGTTAAATTCCTCACATCTTTCAAAACGTGGCGCAGGGACCAGGAAGTTACGCCTGTGGTAGACGACTTTGCTTTCTACGCTTCCGCTCTCGTGTCCTAAAGGTTAGTATTATAAAATATCGCCTCAAAACCGTAGTGCTGTTTGAACCTCAAGAAAAATTGCGGGAGTATCCTCTCTTCTTTTTTTTGGTGAACTTGACTATAACAGTGGTGTTGTTGAACCATATCCTTTGAGGTATTCTAGGTTTTCTCCCTTGAAAAGCTGCATGTAGCCTGAGTTGCTGTAAGAAAAGGATAGGTTCAGGTGATATCCGTGTAACAAGGCCCCATTCTCGTAGAAGTCTGCCTCACCGAAATCTGCCTGTGCCTCTCCGGGGATATAAATGTGCTTTTTCATCATGGTCGCATAGCTTACTATGGTATGATAAGAGCAGTTAAACTTTTCTTGGTATTTTTCGTGCAACCTCTTGTAAATCCTTTTGGCGGTATGCCTCTGCTTACGCCTGGCCTTTTTATCTTCTTCAAGCCAGATGTCTATATCCGCCTTAAAGGGCTCCAGCTTGGGAAATGGCCTTTTAACACCACTAGTTTTGACCTTCACATTTCAGTCGTCCTGTCGTATGTATTTTCTTATGGTCTTTCGGGCTACCTTAAACTCCCTGGATATCTCGCTTATGGTTTTGTCTTTCATGAAAAAAGGCCCTTCTGACATCATTGATTTAGGTCATTGTGAGCATCCTCCGCTTTCTCCCTTACAGTCTTTTATTTCCCTAACTACAAGGGCAAAGGTATCTTAGGGTGCCTGCAATGACCTTTGCATTTCAAGGGACTTTAGGGTTGCGAAAGTGGGGAATTTATTTTGCAACATTGTCCCTTTTTATTTTGCTATAAACAGCTAAATTTCAAACAGGGGGTAGGTACTTTAATTGTAAGGATTGAGATAATAGCCTCCTCGCTGAAGGCTATTAGCACAAGCCAACTCATTTAAGCTTTTCTACAATAATTCTCCAAATTTCCCATAGGATGCAATTGATGAGTTTAATACTGTCCATATAGTATAGTGTGTAAAAAGGTTGGGCAAGATCATGAGGTAAGAAATATAAAAGGCCGCCCTCCTTCTGGTGAGGTGAATCTTGAACAAACATCACTACCAGGAGGAATTATGGATGGATAAATATCATGTTATTATCGACACAGATATGTTGCAACATTTGTTCTCCAAAGAGGAAAGTTTACTCAAGCTCTTAGAAAAGGAGGCTCTTGAATGAGGTCGTAGGAGAGTTTGAAAGACTAGCACCCAAGGCTATAGAAAGGCTTGAAACAAACTTTGAATAATGGCAGTTATGCTTCCTCCCGAAGGTACTATTTGGCGGTTGTGCACAACAAACGCCGCAGAGTACTTAAACCGTGAGATCCAGCAACGCGAAAGGGTATAGGTATATTTCCAAACAAAGAGGCAGCATTGAGGCTAATTGGCGCAGTGCTCATGGAGATAGACTAGTCGTGTACAACCAGAAACAGATATTTGTATATGATGAAATACTTGTTATAGAGAAATACGCAAGAAACGATAGAATTAGTTGAATCAGCTGTAGAAGACAAATATAAGAAATGCAGCTTGATGAAGTCCCATTAAGTTGCAAAAGATGACAGAGGGATTCTACACACAAAAGTTGACTTGACCAATTTAGATGGAACGGGGCTTTTCTTCTCATCATTGCGTCGTGCGTATTGGTAATAATATTTCTTATGCCCACTTGGAATTCACTAAAGGGAAAGCCAACGTCAGTATAAATGCCTTTACCGTTTTAGCTTAACTCTTAGCATACCTAAGGCC
>DGDP01000056.1 GCA_002385485.1 Acetomicrobium sp. UBA3949
AACCTGCAGGAGCACTCGGTGGTGTTGGTTCGCGGAGGGCGCGTCAAGGACCTTCCCGGCGTTCGTTATCACATTGTGCGCGGGGCTCTTGATTGCGGCGGAGTCGAAAATCGCCGTCAAGGAAGGTCTAAGTACGGCGTAAGAAAACCTAAATAGAGAACGAGGAGGTCGATGTCATGCCGCGAAAGGGGCATGTGATTAAAAGGAAGGTTCACCCCGATCCTTTATATAAGAACGAAGCAATAGCCAAGTTTATTCATTGCGTCATGTACGATGGCAAGAAGAGCATTGCCGAACGCATAGTATACGGAGCTTTGGAAGTGGCTGCAAAGAGGCTAAACGTATCTCCCGATGAGGTTTTCGATAAAGCTTTGGAGAACGTTAAACCCCTCATAGAGGTCAGGCCGCGGAGGGTCGGAGGAGCTACTTATCAGGTTCCAGTGGAAGTAGACCCCGCCAGAGCTCAGGCCTTGGCGATAAGGTGGATAATAAACAGCGCCAGATCTCGTAAAGGCATTCCCATGATCGAGCGCCTTGCCAGGGAATTTGTAGATGCTTACAAGGGAGAAGGATCAGCGGTAAAGAAACGTGAAGATACGCACAGAATGGCTGAAGCAAACCGAGCTTTTGCCCATTATCGCTGGTAATATGGTAATTAGGGTGGTGATTTGTAAGGCATGAGCGATGCAGGAATAGATATTCGCAAAATACGCAATATTGGCATAGCAGCGCATATAGATGCAGGCAAAACGACGACATCGGAGCGCATTCTTTTTTATACGGGAAAAATACATAGAATAGGCGAGGTGCACGAAGGCGCCGCTACGATGGACTTCATGGACCAGGAGCGCGAAAGGGGCATTACCATATCCTCGGCAGCTACGACGTGCTACTGGAAGGAATATATGATCAATTTGATTGATACGCCCGGGCACGTGGACTTTACTATGGAAGTGGAAAGATCGCTCAGGGTGTTGGATGGAGCGGTCGCTGTCTTTTGCGCTGTAGGAGGAGTTGAACCGCAGTCAGAAACGGTTTGGCGCCAGTTGGACAAGTACAGGGTGCCCAGAATTGCTTTCGTGAACAAGATGGATAGGGTGGGCGCAAATTTCTTCGACGTTATGGAGCAGATTAAGGAACGGTTAGGGGCAAACCCCGTTCCTATACAGTTGCCAATGGGCGCCGAAGATGCCTTTAAGGGCATCATCGACCTCATAACGATGCAGGCAATCGAGTACGCCGACGAGCTTGGAACCCGCTTGGAGTTGGAAGAGATACCTCAGGCTTTTCTGGCAGAGGCCAAAAAATGGCGTGAGCGCCTGATAGAGGCCTTAGCCGAAGTTGACGACGAAATCATGGAATCCTACCTCGAAGGCCGGGAAATATCGGAGGAGAGCATAAAAAGGGCTCTGCGTTTCGGTACCATAAGTCTAAAGCTGGTTCCCATGCTTTGCGGATCGGCCCTCAAAAACAAAGGGATTCAATTGCTTTTGGATGCGGTGATCGATTACCTTCCATCTCCCTTGGACATTCCCCCTGTAAAGGGAGTCGATCCGCGAACGGGAGAGGAAGTTATCCGCCATACCGATGTGGAGGCGCCTTTTACGGCACTGGCCTTCAAAGTGTTGGTGGATCCATACGTCGGTCGGGTCGTTTATACGAGGGTATACAGCGGAAAGCTGCACACCGGAATGTCGGTGCTCAATACGAACACTGGGAAGAAGGAGCGTATAGGGAGAATATTGAGGGTGCACGCCAATAAACGTGAGGACATCGAATCGGCCTTGGCCGGAGCGATAGTGGCGATTCCTGGCCTTAAGAACACGAGGACGGGAGACACGCTTTGCGACGAAAAGGAACCCGTCGTATTGGAAGGGATGAACATACCCGAACCGGTCATTTCTTTGGCCATCGAACCGGCAAGCAAGGCCGACCAGGTCAAGTTGTCCAAGGGTTTGGCTGCCCTTGCGGAAGAAGACCCGACGTTTAGGGTTGCCATAGATCACGAGACGGGGCAAACGATCATATCGGGTATGGGCGAGCTTCACCTGGAGATCATAGTAGACAGGCTCCGTAGGGAATTTGGAGTTGACGTCAGGGTCGGCAAGCCTCAAGTTGCCTACCGTGAAGCCATAAAGAGGCCCGCCAGAGGAGAGGGCAAGTTCATACGCCAATCCGGCGGTCGCGGCCAGTACGGCCACGTGGTGCTTGAAATAGATGCCCTCCCGGGACATACTGGATACGAGTTTGAAGACAGGATCGTGGGGGGCGTGATCCCCAGAGAATTTATACCTGCCGTACAAAAGGGTGTAGAAGAAGCCTTAACCAGCGGTGTCGTTGGGGGATACCCCGTCATAGGCATAAAGGTTGCACTGGTGGACGGGAGCTTCCATGAAGTTGACAGCTCCGAGATGGCCTTCAAGATAGCTGCGTCTATGGCTTTCAAGGAGGCAATGAAAAAGGCAGATCCTGTTTTGATGGAACCTATTATGGAGGTGGAGGTAGTAACACCTGAGGAATACCTCGGAGACGTGATGGGTGACCTCTCATCGCGCAGAGGGCGGATCGAGGGCATGACCACTCGATCGGGAGCAAAGGTTGTCAAGGCCTACGTTCCTCTGTCCGAGATGTTCGGTTATGCCAGTGCACTGAGGAATAAAACCTCGGGAAGGGCTACGTTTACGATGAAATTCAGCCACTACGAAGAAGTTCCTTCCGAGGTGGCAGAAAAATTGTTAGCATCGGCATCTTAGATGCTCTAATACAATACGTTTAAAATTATTGAGGAATAAATTTTTTAAGGGAGGCTGACAAGCATGG